>NZ_JBSFBZ010000094.1:0-17285 GCF_053593195.1 Saccharopolyspora sp. NPDC002376 | reverse complement strand
TATTGGACATACATAAAAACGGGATCCCGCAGCCAGGCGGCGTCTGAGGTTCCGCCACCCGCACCGCCACGCAAAACGAGCCTGGAAAAACCTCAATGGAAATCGGACGTCTGATTTCAATGGAAATCGCGTCGGGGAAGCCGGTCAGCGGAGGGTGACGGGGAGGGTGCGGAGGCCTCGGTTGCGGAAGGAGTTCCGCCAGTGGAGTTCTTGTTCCGGGACCGCCAAGGCCAGGTCGGGGAAGCGGGTGAGCAGCGTGTTCAGGCCGATCTCTGCTTCCATTCGGGCGAGGGCGGCGCCGAGGCAGTAGTGCGGTCCGTGACCGAAGGCCAGGTGCGGGTTGTCCGCTCGGTCCAGATCCAAGTGATCGGGATCGGCGTAGCGGCCGGGGTCGTGGTGGGCCGAGACCAGGGATAGCAGGACGGTTTCGCCTGCTGGGATGGTCACGCCGCCGATTTTCACGTCCTCCAGGGGGAATCGGCGGATCGCGAGCTGGGGTGGCGGGTCGAAGCGCAGCAGTTCGTCCACAGTGGCCGGTGTGATGACCTGGCTTGCTCGGGCGAGCGCTGTTGGGTTGGTCAGCAGTGCGACCAGGCCGTTGCCCAGGACGTTCACCGTGTTCTCGTAGCCCGCGAACAACACCAGGAACGCCGCGGAGGTCAGCTCGTCCTCGGAGAGCCGGTCTTCCTCGTCGCGCAGCGAGACCAGCGTGCTCAGGAAGTCCGTGCCGGGGTTCGAGCGCTTCGCGGCGATCAGGTCGAGCAGGTAGCCGTGGAGCGCGGCGAGCGCGTTGCGGGCCTGGCCGGGGGTTTCCGGGGCGAGCAGGTTGTCCGTCCAGGAGCGGAAGTCCGGCCGGTCGGTCTCGCCGACGCCGAGCAGCTCGCAGATCACCGCGATCGGCAGCGGTCCGCAGTAGGCCGGCATCAGGTCTGCTTCGCGCTCGGTCAGGTCGTCCAGCAGGGCGTCGGCGAGCTGCTGGACGCGGGGGCGCAGCGGCTCGATCTGGCGCGGGGCGAAGGCCTTGCCGATGATCCGGCGCAGCCGGGTGTGCTCCGGGGCGTCCATGTTCAGCAGGTTCGCGTCCAGCGCGGGCGGCAGCGAGAAGCCGCTGTAGCCGCCGGTGGAGTTCTTCTTGTCCAGCGACAGCCGGGGATCGGCCAGCGCGGCGCGGACGTCGGAGTAGCGCGTGACCAGCCAGATCGACGTGCCGTCCGGGGCGGTGGCGCGGTGGACCGGGCCTTGCTCGCGGAGTCGGGCGTAGGTGGCGCGCGGTTCGGTGACGAAGGCGGAGTCGATCTCGATCACGTCCCCGGAACCTACCCGAGTTGTCGACCGGGTTCCCTGGGCGTGTCCAGTCCCGACATGCCCTGGCGCGTCGGGCGGGTTGCCAATTTCGCGAGAAATTGACCATCACCCGGGTGAACGTCAATTTCGCGCGAAATTGGGCCAGCCCTTCGCCCGACCGCCGCCCCCCAAGGTGGCGCTTCGCGCCGCTGTTATTTGGACCCGGGTGAACGAGGGGCCCGCGACCAGGTCGCGGGCCCCTTCGTCTCGGCGGTTACACGCCGCGGGTTGCGGCGTTCTCCAGGGCCCTTCTGACCAGGACCTTCGCCAGGTGCTTGCGGTAGGTCGCGCTCGCGCTGGCCTGGTCCGGCGGGGAGGTGTCCTCCGCCGCTCGCTCCGCGGCTTCGGCCGGGCTCGCCCCGCTCGCCAGGGCCTCCTCGACACCGCGCGCCCGCATCGGCGCCGGGCCCATGTTCACCAGCGCCACGCGCTGGCCTGCGACGGCTACCCCGACCACGGCCCAGTCGATCGCGCGCTTGGTGAACTTCTGGAAGTCCCAGCCCTGCGTCGGGTTCTTGGCCACCCGGATCTCCACCAGGAGCTCGTCCTCGCCGAGCGCCGTTTCGAAGAAGTCGGTGAAGAACTCCGTCGCCGGGATCTCCCGCGTGCCAGACGGACCCTGCGCGACCACCACCGCGTCCAGCGCCAGCGCCACCGCCGGCAGGTCCGAGGCCGGGTCACCGTGCACCAGCGAGCCGCCGATCGTGCCGCGGTGGCGGACCTGCGGGTCACCGATGGTGCCCGCCGCGTGCGCCAGCAGCGGCACTTCCCGCTGCAGCAGCTCGGAGTGCTCCAGGTCGTGGTGCCGGGTCAGCGCGCCGATGCGGACCTGGTCGCCGTCCTCGCGGATGTAGGACAGCTCGCGCAGCCCGCCTACGTCGATCAGCACTTCCGGCACCGCCAGCCGCAGCTTCATCAGCGGTAGCAGGGAATGCCCGCCGGCCAGCAGCTTCGCGTCGTCGCCGTGCTCGGCGAGCAGGCCCAGCGCCTCCTCGACGGAACCGGCCTTCTTGTAGGTGAACGCGGCAGGGATCATTCCGCGGCCCCCGACTTCTCCTCGGCCGCGCTCAGCACGGCGCGGACGATGTTGTGGTACCCGGTGCAGCGGCAGAGGTTGCCCTCGAGCCCGGCGCGCACGTCGGCTTCCGTCGGGTTCGGGTTCTCCTCCACCAGGGACACCGAGGCCATCACCATGCCCGGGGTGCAGAACCCGCACTGCAGGCCGTGCTCCTTCTGGAACGCGCGCTGCATCGGGTGCAGCTGCTCGCCGTCGGCGAGGCCCTCGATGGTGGTCACCTCTTGGCCGTCCACCTGAGCGGCCAGCACGGTGCACGACTTCACCGACTCGCCGTCGAGCAGCACCGTGCATGCGCCGCAGGACGTGGTGTCGCAACCGATGTTGGTGCCGGTCAGTTCGCAGTTGTCCCGCAGGTACTGGACGAGCAGGGTGCGGTCCTCGACCTCGTGGCTGCGCTGCTCGCCGTTGACGTTGATCGAAACTTGCACGAATCGAACTCCTAAGCAAGTGGCGGATGAGCGGCCGTCGGGAAACGGTCGATCACTCCACCTGAACCAATTCCACCGGTCTTCTATGCCTCGTTGATCGCCCGCCACACCCGTTCGGGCGTGGTCGGCATGTCGATGTGCCGGACGCCGAGGTGGGCGAGGGCGTCCACCACCGCGTTCTGCACCGCGGGGGTGGCTCCGATGGTGCCCGCTTCGCCGATCCCCTTCACCCCCAACGGGTTGAGCGTGGTCGGGGTTTCCATCGTGAGCAGCTCGAAGCTGGGCAGCTCGGCCGCGGTGATGAAGGCGTAGTCGGCGAGGTTGGCGTTCTGCGGGTTGCCGTCGGCGTCGTAGGAGACCTCCTCGAGCAGTGCTTGCGCGGCGCCCTGAGCGATGCCGCCGTGGCGCTGGCCCTCGGTGAGGATCGGGTTGATGATCGTCCCGGCATCGTCGACGGTCACGTGCCGGAGGTAGTCGACCTTGCCGGTCTCGGTGTCGACTTCGACCACCGCGAGGTGCGAGCCGAACGGGAAGGTCGGCCGGTCCTCGGTGAACCGCACGTCGGAGGCCAGCACGTCCTCGGACTTCTCCGCCAGTTCGGCCCAGGACAGCGCGATGTTCGGCGTGCCGCGCACCTGCCACTTGCCCTCGGTCAGCTCGAGGTCGGCTTCGTCGATCTCGATCAGCTCGGCGGCCAGCTTGCGCGCCTTGTCCTTGACGTCCACCGCCGCCCGGTGCACCGCCGACCCGCCCAGCTGCAGCGACCGCGAGCCCATCGTGCCCACGCCCTCGGGGATCAGATCGGTGTCGCCGTGCACGACCTCGATCTTGTCCAGGTCGATGCCCAGCTGCTCGGACACCAGCATCGCGTAAGAGGTCCAGTGGCCCTGCCCGTGCGGGGAGCTGCCGGTGAGCACCAGGACGCTGCCATCCGGGCGGATCTCCACGTGCCCGGTCTCGCCCTCGGTGTTGTTCGGCGCGGTGATCTCCACGTAGCTGGCCAGGCCGATGCCCAGCTGGCGGGCGGAGCCCTCGGTCCGGCGCTTGGCCTGTTGCTCGCGAAGTGCCTGGTAGTCGGCGGCTTCCAGGACCGCGTCCAGGCCCTTGACGTACTCGCCGGTGTCGTAGGTCATCCCGCCCGGGGTGTCGAACGGGAACTGCTCGGGCCGCACCAGGTTGCGACGCCGCACCTCGGCGGGGTCGACGTCGATCTCGGCGGCGAACAGGTCCATCGCCCGCTCGACGGCCGCGGTCGCTTCCGGGCGTCCCGCACCGCGGTAGGCGCCGACCGGGGTGGTGTTGGTGACCACCGCGCGGGCCCGCGACTGCACCTTCGGGATGTCGTAGACGCCGCTGGCCATGAACCGGGTGAACAGCGGCAGGAACGCGCCCATCCGCGGGTAGGCGCCGACGTCCTGCACGAGGTCGAGCTGGTAGGCGAGCACCGTGCCGTCGCGGCGACCGCCGATGGCCACCACCTGCCGCTGCGCGCGGCCGTGGGTCATCCCGACCAGGTTCTCGCTGCGGCTCTCCACCCACTTGACCGGACGCCCGACCCGCTTGGCCAGGAAGGGCAGCAGTGCGGCCTCCTGTCGATGCCGATCTTGGCGCCGAACCCGCCGCCGACATCGGGGGTGATCACCCGGACCTGCTCGCGCGGCAGCCCGAGGTTGGCCATCAGCGCGTCGCGGCAGCTCTGCGCGTTCTGGTTGGACAGCCACACGGTGACCTTGTCGCCGTTCCAGGCGCAGGCCGCGGTGCGCACCTCCAGCGGCGCGGCGGCCAGCCGTTGGTTCTCGATCTGCTTGCGGACCACGACCTCGCAGTCGGCGAACAGCGATTCGTCCAGTTCACCGCTGGTGCCGGTGATGTTGGTGCCCGCGTCGGAGAACAGCAGGACCTCGTCGCGCAGGGCGTCGTCGACGTCGACCACTGGGTCCAGCGGGTCGTAGTCGACCGAGATGGTCTCGGCAGCGTCCTCGCCCTGGGCGCGGGTCTCGGTGACCACCACGGCCACCGGTTCCCCGACGTAGCGCGCGATCTCGCGGGCCAGGTGCGGACGAGCCATCGCCGCTGGTGGTGGGCCGCTCATCCCGGTGTCCGCCGGGAATGGGGGGAGGTCGACGTCGGCGCCGGTGAACACGCCGAGCACCCCGGGCAGGTCTTTGGCCTCATCGGTGTCGATCTCGGTGATTCTGGCGTGCGCCAGCGGGCTGCGCACGAAGGTCACGTGCAGCGCACCGTCCAGCTCGGGCTCGCGCAGGTCGTCGACGTAGGTCCCGCCGGCGGTGAGAAGGCGCGGGTCTTCGCGGCGTTCGACCCGGGTGCCGAGAATGCTCAATGCTGCCTCGCAGTCAGAACGATCAGTTTCGGGAACCGACCAGTGAGTCTGCTGGTGCGAATGACGATCCACAAGACTCAGCGCGACTTTTGCCGTCCGCTTTGCGGCGTTGTCCCGGTGCGTCTGGACAGCATTCACCGCCCCGCCGAGAGGCCCGGCGCTGTCGATCCGGAGTGCGTTCCAGCGTTGCGCGCTTCAGCTGTCATCACAACGGAGATTTCGGTGCAGCATGAGCGTTCGGAATAGACATTCCGATCAGGGTTGGAATACCTGCGAGGCTGCGCGGATCGTGCGCAGTGTTGCGTCGTGGGATCCGGCGCCTTCGGGCATCAGCAGGACGCGGCCGACTCCCAGCTTCGCCGCCCGGTCGGCCAGGCGCCTGCGGCATTCCGCGACGTCGCCGGCGATGTGGCAGTCGGTCAGCTTCGCGGCTTCGGCGAGGGTTTGCTCGGCGGTCGGCGCCGGGCGTTCGACCAGTGGTTTGCCGAACTTCGCGATTTGCAGTTCGACGTCCGCGATGCCGGTGGTCAGCAGCTTCTCCGCGGTCGGGGTGTCGTCGGCGATGGCGAAGTACGCCGAGTCGATGTTGTCCTGCGGCTCCAGCTGGTGGCCGTGCTCCGCCACTGCAGCGGCGTGCGCGTCGAGCACGGCGCGCTTGGTCGCCACGTCGATGAACGGGCCGAGCAGCACGGGGAGTCCGTGGCGGCCCGCCAGTCGGGCTGATTCGGGGGACGAGGACGCCAGCACAAACGGTATTCGGCGGGCCGGTGGTTCCGGCGTGATCGCGACTTCGTCGAACTGGTACCGCTGGCCACTGCCCTTCGCGCGTCCTTGCCGCAGTGCTTCTTCGAGCAGTGCCACGGGCTCGGCGATGTCGCGGAAACCGGCCATTCCGGTGCCGAACACCTCCTGGTCGATCAGCGGCTGCCCGCGCCCGACGCCCAGCGTGAAGCGGTCGCCGGAGAGGTGCTGGAGCACTGAGGTCTGCTCGGCGAGCGCGACGGTGCGGTCTCGCCGATGCAGTCCCTGCCGGAGGAGGACTTCCCGCACGTGGTGTCCTCAGCGCGGCTGACCCGGGGGCTGAGCTTCGACGACCAGTTCGAGCTGGGGTTGCAGCCGCTGCTCGCGGGTTTGGCGGACATGGCCGACCGCCCGTCCTAGCGCGATGGCTCGAGCGGGGGAACCTGGCCGAGATCAGCTTTGTGGTGCTTGTCACAAATCACCGTTGGGGGCAGAGTCGGTGCAGTAAAGAGCCACCACCCAGGCGGAAGAGGTGTTCGCCGATGGCCACGACCACCGAACTGGCCGAGCTCCAACGCGTCCTGACGCAGCTGCGCAGCAGCGTCGGAGCTGTGCGCGCCCGATACGGCGACGCTCCAGCCGTGCGTCGCCTGCACAACGACGTGGAACGCCTCGACATCGACGTCGCCGAGCTCTCCAGCGTCATGCCGGCCCAACGGCGCGGCATCGAGTCCGAGGAAGTCGTGGTCGTGCCCGACACCCCCTACGACCCGTCGCTGTGGCAGGACGCCGACGACGAGGGCCTGGGCGGCCGAGCCCCCCAGTAGCACCGGCCACCCCACAACGTCAGGTGAGCATCTCCGGACAAAAACCGACAACGAGGTCTGCGAATGTCCGCTCCCCCTTCCGCTACCGGCCGGGCACGGATCTCCGTGCGTACGCTGCGCACCGACCGGTGGTGGTTGCCGCCGCTCGTCACTTTCTTCGCGCTGCTGGCCTTCGTGATCTACGGCGTGATCCGCACGTTCATGAACCAGTGGTACTGGGTTCCCGAGTACCACTACCTGGCGCCGTTCTACTCGCCGTGCCTGTCCACGGCCTGCGTGCCGGGCGCCAGCCACTGGGGTCAGCCGGCCCCCGACCTCGGGCCGTTCGTGCCGCCGCCGATCTTCGTGCTGCCGTTCGTCCTCGGCTTCCGGCTGACCTGCTACTACTACCGGAAGGCCTACTACCGGTCGTTCTGGGCGTCGCCCCCGGCCTGCGCGGTCGCCGAACCGCACCGCCGCTACTCCGGCGAAACCCGCTTCCCGCTGATCATGCAGAACGTGCACCGCTACTTCTTCTACGCGGCGCTGATCGTGGCGGCGGTGCTCACCTACGACACGGTGATCGCTTTCCACGGCGCTGACGGCGGTTTCGGCATCGGGCTCGGCGGCCTGCTGATGGTGGTCAACGTGGTGCTGCTGTGGTCGTACACGCTGTCCTGCCACTCCTGCCGGCACCTGATCGGCGGCCGGATCAACCACTTCTCCAAGCACCCGGTGCGCTACTGGTTCTGGACCAAGGTCACCTGGCTCAACGGCAAGCACATGCTGCTCGCCTGGTCATCGCTGGTATCGGTGGCCCTCGTGGACCTCTACGTGATGTTGGTGGCCAGCGGCGCGCTTTCAGACCCGAGACTTTTCAACTAGAAGGACGTCGATAGTGGAGATCGAACGGCACGAGTACGACGTGGTCGTGATCGGCGCCGGTGGCGCAGGTCTGCGCGCGGCGATCGAGACCCGGTCGCAGGGCCTGCGCACCGCCGTGGTGTGCAAGTCGTTGTTCGGCAAGGCGCACACGGTGATGGCCGAAGGCGGCATCGCGGCCTCGATGGGCAACGTCAACTCCCGCGACAACTGGCAGGTGCACTTCCGCGACACCATGCGCGGCGGGAAGTTCCTGAACAACTGGCGGATGGCCGAGCTGCACGCGAAGGAAGCGCCGCAGCGGGTGTGGGAGCTGGAGACCTACGGCGCGCTGTTCGACCGCACCGCGGACGGGCGGATCAGCCAGCGCAACTTCGGCGGCCACGAGTACCCGCGCTTGGCGCACGTCGGGGACCGCACCGGGCTGGAGCTGATCCGCACGCTGCAGCAGAAGGTCGTTTCGCTGCAACAGGAAGACCACGCCAACTTCGGTGATTACGAGGCGCGGATCAAGGTGTTCCAGGAGTGCACGGTCACCGAGCTGCTCAAGGACGACGGCCGGATCTCCGGCGCGTTCGGGTACTGGCGGGAGTCCGGGCGGTTCGTGCTGTTCGAGGCGCCCGCGGTGATCGTGGCGACCGGCGGCATCGGCAAGTCGTTCAAGGTCACCTCCAACTCCTGGGAGTACACCGGCGACGGGCACGCGCTGGCGATGCGCGCCGGGGCGGCGCTGATCAACATGGAGTTCGTCCAGTTCCACCCGACCGGCATGGTGTGGCCGCCGAGCGTGAAGGGAATCCTGGTCACCGAGTCGGTGCGCGGCGACGGCGGAGTCCTGCGCAACTCCGAGGGCGATCGGTTCATGTTCGGCTACATCCCCGAGGTGTTCAAGGACAACTACGCCGACAACGAGGCCGAGGCGGACCGCTGGTACGACGACCCGGACAACAACCGCCGCCCGCCCGAGCTGCTGCCCCGCGACGAGGTGGCGCGGGCGATCAACAACGAGGTCAAGGAGGGTCGCGGGTCCGAGCACGGCGGTGTGTTCCTGGACGTGGCCACCCGGCTGCCCGCGGAGAAGATCACCCAGCGGCTGCCGTCGATGTACCACCAGTTCAAGGAACTGGCCGATGTGGACATCACCGCAGAGGCGATGGAGGTCGGCCCGACCTGCCACTACGTGATGGGCGGCGTGGAGGTCGACCCGGACACCGCGGCGTCGCGGGTGCCCGGCCTGTTCGCCGCCGGTGAGGTGGCGGGCGGGATGCACGGATCCAACCGCCTGGGCGGGAATTCGCTGTCCGACCTGCTGGTCTTCGGCCGCCGTGCGGGTGCCGGAGCGGCTGGCTACGTGTCCTCGCTGGGTATCCGCCCGAGCATCGCGGAGTCCGATGTGGACGATGCAGCCCGGCGGGCGCAGGATCCGTTCATCGCGTCGTCCCAGCCGGTGGGGGAGAACCCGTACTCGCTGCATTCGGAACTCCAGCAGGTGATGAACGACCTGGTCGGAATCATCCGCCGCGGCCAGGAAATGCGGCAGGCGCTGGAGAAGCTGCGCGACATCAGGGACCGCGCGCAGCACCTCGCGGTCGAGGGCAACCGCCAGTTCAACCCGGGCTGGCACCTGGCCCTGGACCTGCGGAACATGCTGCTGGTCAGCGAATGCGTGGCGCGCGCGGCGCTGCTGCGCACCGAAAGCCGCGGCGGACACACCCGAGACGACCATCCGGCGATGGACGCCGAGTGGCGCCGAAAGCTGCTGGTGTGCGAGCTGGTGGTCGACCGAGTCGAGGTGGTCGAGCAGCTGCAGCCGTCGATGCGCGACGACCTGCTGGAGCTGTTCAAGCTGGAGGAACTGCGCAAGTACTACACCGGAGAAGAGCTCGGAAACGTCCAGGTTGGGGAAATCTGATGGGATACCAGGCGCACTTCCGGGTGTGGCGCGGCGCGGACGACGGCGGGCTGCGCGACTACACCGTCGAGGTCAACGAGGGTGAGGTGGTGCTCGACATCATCCACCGGCTGCAGGCCACCCAGTGCCCGGACCTGGCGGTGCGGTGGAACTGCAAAGCGGGCAAGTGCGGCTCGTGCTCGGCGGAGATCAACGGCCGCCCCCGCCTGATGTGCATGACCCGCATGTCCACCTTCGACCGCGCGGACACCATCACGGTCACCCCGATGCGAACGTTCCCACTGGTCAAAGACCTGGTGACGGACGTGTCGTACAACTACGAGAAGGCCCGAGAGGTCTCGGCGTTCCAGCCGCCGGCGGGCCTGGAACCGGGTGAGTACCGGATGCAGCAGGTGGACGTCCAGCGCTCGCAGGAGTTCCGCAAGTGCATCGAGTGCTTCCTCTGCCAGAACACCTGCCACGTGATCCGGGACCACGACGACAACAAGCAGGCGTTCTCCGGCCCCCGCTTCCTGATGCGAGTGGCGGAACTGGACATGCACCCCCTCGACGAAGCGGAGAACCGCCCGGAAGAAGCCGGGGGAGAGCACGGCCTGGGCTTCTGCAACATCACGAAGTGCTGCACGGACGTCTGCCCGGAGAACATCCAAATAACGGACAACGCCCTGATCCCCCTGAAAGAGCGGGTGGCGGACCGTCGCTACGACCCGATCCTCAACCTCTTCCGCCGGAAGAAGGACTGAGTTTCGGCCACGGGTTGGTGGAGTTCCAGTACTGTCCGGGCGAACCGCCGGCCATCGTGGAGGGATCCCATGACCGCTTCGCCCATCGACGACCTCGCGCTGGTCCTCACCGCCACTGGCGAGCTCGTCGCCGGAGTGCAGCGCGACCAGTGGGACTCCGCGACGCCGTGCCCGGACTGGAACGTTCGCGAGCTGGTCAGCCACATGGTCATCGGACACCGGCTCTTCAACGGCATCCTGTGCGGCGAGGTGGCTCTCGCACCCGGAGCTCTGGACCCGACCAACAGCGACGTCCTCGGCAACGACCCGGCGGCCGCCTACCGAAGCGCGGCTGAAGGCCTGCTCGCCGCGTTCCGCAGGCCAGGCGTCCTGGAGCAGCGCTTCCGAGTCCCGGCAGGCGAAGTCCTCGGTATCGCCGCAGTCCACCTGCGAGCAGTCGAAGAGCTCGTCCACGGCTGGGACCTCGCCCGAGCAACGGACCAGAAACCCCGCTACGCCAACGAAGCAGTCGAACGCCAACTCGACTTCACCAAGTCGATGCTCCCCGAAATCCCCCCGACCCGAAGCCCCTTCGCCCCACCTCAAGAAGTCCCGGAAACAGCCCCACCCCTCGAAAAACTCGCAGCCCTCTTGGGCCGCCAACCAGGGTCGTGAGTGCGCAGATCCGGCGTCGTGCCGGGTTTGTTGCAATCACTGTCCTACATGGACGCTCTGTTTCGAGCTGCGGAGGGTGTCTGGTGGGACGTGCCAGACCAGACGCGTCAAACGCGGACGAACTTCCGGGCGCAGCGACAGGAGCTGGTCTGGCGGGATACGGCGGGGAAGAAGTTCCACTTCGTGATCGGCGAAGCAGCGCTGGACGACGCGGTTGACGGCCCGGAAGTGATGGCTGAGCAGCTGGATCACCTGCTGGAAGTCATGAAGACCCGCGATGAGATGACTGTTCAGCTGCTCCCGCGCGCGGTGCCGAACAACCCGGCGCGCGGAGGTGGGCTGACCGTCCTGGAGTTCGGCGCCGCCGTGCCACGGGTGGGCTTCGCGTCGGTCGTGATCGGCCCGTCTGCCTTTTACGACGCGGCAGAGGACACCTCGTCAATGCTCCGAACGTTCCAACGGCTCGCCGATCTCGCGCTGGATCATGATGAGACCAAAGCCGAGTTGGTTCGGAAGCGGAAGAGGTTGAACTAAGTTGCGCGAAGTGTTGGACACCGGGTGGTTCAAGAGCAGTTACAGCTCGAACAACAGCGACAACTGTGTTGAGGTGCGGATCGTTGCTGGTGACGAGTGGTTCAAGAGCAGCTACAGCGGAAGCGGGAACGATCACTGCGTTGAGGTTCGATTAGGGCAGCGCGTTGTTGGGGTTCGGGACTCGAAGGATCAGGGTGGGCCGGCGTTGTGGGTTGGGGCGTCCGGTTGGGGTCCGTTCGTCGGGCGGATCAAGGCTGGGGGTTTTGACGCTGCCCGTTAGGGGTTCGGGTCGTGAGTGCGCAGCAGTGTTCCAGCCCTGTTTTGCACTCACGACCCTTCATGCGCTGGCTGGTTGGGGTGTCACCACGGTGAGCCATTGGGCTTCTCGTTCGGCTGTTAGGGACTTCTTCGTCTTGTGAATTCGCCGTACCTCCCGTGTGAATTGTGTGAACAACAGATCGCACCCCGTGGTCCGTCGAATGAAAAGGGCTGGTGAGGTGTTGTCGAATCGATTTTCTAGTCCTCTGTGGACGTTTCCGGGTGGCCTGGCGGGTTTTGGTCACGGAGCTGGCGCGCCGTTCTCCGGTCGTTATGTTCAACAGCGACCGGGTCGATTTCGGAACTATTCGGAAAGTGGCGCGGGGCGAGTCGGGGAGGTGGACGTGCAGCGGACCCCTGCTGGGGTGATGAGGTGGCGTCTCACCTGCGGTTTCATCCGGCGAGTCCACGCCTGTGTTCGGGCGCCGTGGCCCCCGAAGCGGTGTCCGACCGCTCCCGAACCCTGACGCTCAGACGAAAGTCGGTCAACGCCGACCGCTGGAGATGTGCATTCCCAACGGTTTTCCGGTTCGCCGGATGATCCACTGTGGATTCTTCGGTGGCCGGGTGTTCTGCGACTGCCGCACTGGCTCGGCAGCCGTCCGCAGCACAGCGCCAGCGGCCGCGCCGGGCACACGGTGTGGACGCTGATCGCCAAGAGCGAACAAGAGCGAGGCGTGCTCAGCGAGCAGCGCTCGCGATGAACTCCGGTGGCCGGGGAAACCTTCCGCGTCAGACACCCCCGGCCACCGGTCCCAACCCGATCAGCCCTGAATCTTCTGGTTGCGCTCGCTGAGGGAGCGGCCGAGCGCGTCGACCTCCTGCTCCATCTTCGGGATCAGGCGGCGCACGGTCGGCCGCATCAGGGCCTCGACGAGCCCGGACGCGGGGAGGTTGCGCAGCCAGTGCATCAGCGCGACCGCGCGCGGCACGTAGACCCGGCGGGCGCGCCGCTCGACGCCGTCGGCGAAGGCCTTGGCGCAGTCCTGCACGCTCGTGGTGGAGCGCATCGGCCACGGCAGGCGCTTGCGCATCGCTTCGAAGGCGCTCAGGTCCTGCGCCACGTCGCGCACCATGTCGGTGTCGATCCACGACGGATGCGCGCTGCCCACCATCACGCCCAGGTGTGACACCTCCGTGCGCAGCGCGCTGGCGAGCGCCTCCGCGCCGGACTTGCTCGCGGTGTAGGCGGCCATGCCGCCGATCGGCGTGAACGCCGACAGGGACGAAACCACCAGCAGGTAGCCGCGGCGCTCGATCAGGTGCGGCAGGGCGGCGCGGGCGGTGTGGAAGACGCCGTTGATGTTGACGTCGATGGTCTTGGTGAACGCGCGCGGATCGCTCTTGCGCACGGTGCCGATAGGAGCGATCCCGGCGTTGGCGATGACCACGTCGATGCGGCCGAGCTGTTCGGCGGCGGCGTCCACCGCGGCCTTGATCGAGTCGCCGTCGGTGACGTCGGCCTCGGTCCAGAAGTGCCCCTCGCCGAGCTCCGCCGCGACGGCGGCCAGCTCGTCGGGCTCCAAGCCGACCAGGGCGAGCCGTGCGCCGCGGCGGGCCAGCTCCCGGGCGGTCTGCGCGCCGATCCCCCGCGCGGCACCGGTGATCAGGACGACCTTGCCGGACACGTTCGGCATGTGCACTCCCTTGCTCCGCGGTTATCTACTCGGCGGTAGGCTACTCATAGTAGGTTCTGCTGGACCTGCGCGGAAGGGGAGGATCGGGTTCCGCGACTTGACCCTCCAGTCGCGGGAGACCGCACCGTCGACCCCACTCGATCTTGGAGTGGAGGCTTCGATGAGACGTGTGATCGGCCTGCTGGCCGTGGCGCTGCTGCTCGCGGGGTGCGCGGGCACTGCCCGGGCCGCCCCCTCGCTGGACGTCGGCGGTGGTGCGATCGACGAGCCGCTGGAGGCGGTCGTGAGCGGGTTGGTGCCGGGGGAGCGGGCTTCGGTGTGGGCGCGGATGACCGACGACCGCGGTCGGCTGTGGACGTCGTGGGCGACGTTCGCGGCGGATCGAAGCGGGCGCGTCGACATCGCCGAGCACGCCCCGGTCAGCGGCTCCTACGCAGGAGCGGACCCCACCGGACTGCTGTGGTCGATGCGGCTGCCGTCCGGGGAGCCGGTATCCGAACCGCGGGCGGAGCTGGGCGGTCCCGAGATCCAGCTGACCCTCGGCGTCGACATCGGCGGGCGCACGGTGGCGCAGGCGCCGGTGGTGGTGCCGCTGCACGCGCCGGGCGTGCGGTCGACGCCGATCGACGAGGACGGGCTGGTCGGCGATCTCCACCTGCCGCCCGGTCCCGGACCGCACCCGGGCGTGATCCTGCTGGGCGGGTCCGAAGGCGGTCGGCCGAACCCCGAGCTGGGGCGTTTCCTGGCCGGGAAGGGGTTCGCCGTGCTGGGCCTGGCCTACTTCGGGCTGCCCGGGCTGCCACCCGCGCTGGACCGGATCCCGGTCGAGTACGGCACCCACGCGGTGGACTGGCTGCGGGCTCGACCGGAGATCTCCGACGGGCGGGTCGGTGTGGTCGGGTTGTCCAGGGGTGGCGAGTTCGCGCTGGTTCTCGGCGCGTTCTCGCCCGGCGTGGGCGCGGTGGCGTCGATCGTGGGTTCCGGAGTGGTGTTCCCCAATGCGGCACCGCCGGGATCGTCCTGGACGCATACCGGTGTCGACCTCCCGCCGCTGGTGATTGATTCGCCCGGGTCCCCGGTCGGCTTCCTGGCCTCAGCCGCGCGCGGACGCCCGGGGCAGTTCGTCGACACCCAGGGCACGACGGCCACGCCGGCGGAACTCGACCGCGCCGCGATCCCGGTCGAACGCAGCGATGCTGAATTCCTGCTGGTGTCCGGCGAGCGGGACGAGTTGTGGCCATCGCAGCTGCTGCTGGACGTCGCCGCGCAGCGGCTCGGCGACCGGGCCGAGCACGTGGTCCAGCCGGGAGCGGGGCACTTCATCCTCGACGTGCCCAACCTCCCGACTTCCTACACCACCGCGGCAGCGCTGGTCCCAGGTCTCTTCTGGATCGCAGGCGGCGGAACCCCGCAGGCCAACGCGGCAGCCACCGCGGACACCGTCCGCCGGGTCGTCGAGCTGTTCCAGGAGGAATTGTGATCAGCAGCACCGCTTTCGGGACGGCCTACGCGGCGCTGATCGCGTTCCTCGGCGTCCTGTTCGGGTATCCGATCGATCCGGTGCTGATCGGGTTGGCGGTGCCCGCGAGCCTGGTGTTCCTCGCGAGTCGAAACGCGGTCCCGATCGGAACTGCGATCCTCGCGGACCGCCGGAGGACCTGGGGGCCGATGTGGTGCCTCGGCGCTGTCACGGTGGTGGCGGTGCTCGGTGAGGTCGTGGGTTCCGGTGCGCGCATCGAGGTGGGTGGAGTGCTGATCGGCACTGGCCCGCAGTGGATCGGGGCGTTGGCGGCGGGCTGGCCGCGACTGCTCGTGCTCGTCGGTGCCGTCGCGCTCTGCGGGCTCCTGCGCGGTCAGGAACGGCCGAACCGCCGGAAGGCGCTCGGGTGGGCGGCGGTGTTGGCCGTGATCGCGACCGCGTTCACCGCTTTCGGAACCACGTTGTCCGGCGGGCTGTTGGCCTGGGCGCTGGTCGGGAACATGCTCGCTTTCGCCGTGGTGAGCTACCTGCTGCTCCGGTCCGGACTGCTGCTTCCGGTGCTGCTGCTGGCAGTCGGCGCGCTGCTGGCCGGGTTCGACGAGCAGCTCCTCGCCGTCGGCACCCCGGCGGCCACGCACCTGCTGCTCTGGCCCGCCTACCTCGTGGTGGCCTTGCTGGTGGCAGCGCTGGAAGCGCTGGCCCGACGGCTGTTCGGCGGCGGCAGCGCCCGGAGCTCCACGGTCGACCGGGCTTTGGCATCCCCCGACCTCGTCTGAAGGGAGCGCGAACGGGGCCGCAGGCGGAAGTGCCTGCGGCCCCGTTCGGTGCCTCGGATCAGAGGGCGGTGAGCTTGGTCAGCACGTCCTGCTGGTTCGCCACGAAGTCCTCGGCGAGCTTGCGCATGGCCTGGGCCTGGCCCTCCTCCTGCTCGGAGCGGGCCAGCTGCCCGGCGCTCTGCTCCAGCGCCTGCACGGCCTGCTTCCACTGCTGGTCGAACTGCGCGCCCTGGAGCTGCTTCAGCTGGTCCAGCTGCTGCTGGGTCTGCAGGCCCTGCGCGTCGGTGGCGTCCGCCGGGCCGCTGTCCGACGGCTGCCCGGCCGCGGAGGCCAGGAACGCGTCGAGCTGGGTGACCTGCAGCTGTGCCGACTGCTGGAGCTGGGTGGCGAGGGCCTTGGTCTCGGCGCCCTGCCCGTTGCTCTGGGCCAGCTGCGCCAGCTCGACGACCTGCTTGCGGTTGGCGAGCAGCTGCTGGGCGAACTCGCGGTCGGTCTCGCTGTGCTCGCCCGCCTCGTGCTGACCGGCGTGCTGCTGAGCGGTCGCCGACGGCGGCGTTCCGGGGGACGGTGGCTGGTCGCTCGGTGCCTCGGCAGGCGTGCAGCCCGCCAGTGCGAGACCGCCGATCAGCACCGCGCCGATGATCGTGCTCCTCCGCACTGCTTACCCTCCAGGATTTGGTGGACGTCGTCCCAGGGCGGCCCGTCGAACTCGCTCGCAGGTGGGCTGCCGGACCTGTTTGGTCAGTAGGCTAACCGGCCCCTTCCCGCCGGGTTCGGGCGACATGTCCGACGCAGGCGCCACGATCGCTGCCTGTCGGGTCGATCTCACTCCTGGTGACCGGGAGCGCCCCAATGAATAGGGTGGCTACGGCCCGGCCGAACTACGGCCGGGCGTCGGGACTAGTATCCGCAGTCGGCAGGCATCGCGACTGGCTCATCCCGCAGTCGCCCTGCGGGGTGTCGCATGCTGTCACCCGACCCACCCGGGTCGGGGCGGATCCAACTGGATCCGACGAAGGATTCAAGGGAGTGCAGGAGGCACCGTGACGGCCGTCGCGCCACAGCCGATCGCCACGCGCCCCTATCCGGTGCGCAAAACGGTCAAGGGTTCGTTCATGGCGCGGATGTTCCGCACCACGGACCACAAGCAAATCGGCATCCTCTATCTAGTCACGTCGATGGCGTTCTTCCTGGTCGGCGGCCTGATGGCGATGCTGATCCGCGGTGAGCTCGCCGTCCCGGGGATGCAGTTCCTCTCACAGGAGCAGTACAACCAGCTGTTCACCATGCACGGCACGGTGATGCTGCTGCTGTACGCGACGCCGGTCCTGTTCGGCTTCGCCAACTACATCCTGCCGCTGCAGATCGGTTCCCCGGACGTCGCGTTCCCGCGGTTGAACGCCCTGGGGTACTGGCTGTACACGTTCGGCGGTCTGCTGGTCATCAGCGGCTTCTTGCTGCCGGGCGGCGCCGCTGACTTCGGCTGGTTCGCCTACACCCCGCTGTCGGACGCCCTGCACTCGCCGGGCCACGGCGCTGACGTGTGGATCACGGGTCTGGTCGTCTCCGGCCTGGGTACGATCCTCGGTGCGGTCAACATGATCACCACCG
>NZ_JBSFBZ010000093.1:0-18059 GCF_053593195.1 Saccharopolyspora sp. NPDC002376 | reverse complement strand
AGATGTTCGGCCGAGCCAAGCCCGACCTGCTCCGCAAACGCATCCTGCTCAGCGACTGAACCCCGGGCCAGATTCACGGAAACCGTGCCAGAGCCATGATTCAGCTGCCGTTGACATGGGACTTCCCGAGTCCTTGGCGGCCTTGTCGGGGCTTCCCGCCCGCCGCAGCAGAGCCAGAATGGTTTCCTTGCCTCCCCCGCCGGTTGCGGTGGGTTCGTCGGTCTCGTCTGGTGTGGGTGTGCGGCTATTCGGGTCATGTTGCGTCAGCCGTGCGTCATGGGTGCTGTGTGCGGGCGTTCCAGGACTGTCTTATCGGTGGTGCTGGATGCGGGGTGTGCGCGGTGACCGAGTGTCAGCCCGGAGGGCTGGCGCCACCGCGGTGGCTGACCTGGTCGCACCAGCCGAGGTTGCGATCCTTGCCAGCCCCGAACGGCTGGCGCCACGTGGTTGCCGGCGACCCGGCAGTTCTCCAGATCACGGTTGCGATCCTCGCCGACCCCGGAGGGTTGGCGCCACGAGCATGGCAACTACGAAAACCACGATCGCAGTGTACGTTGCGATGCCACCACCACGACCGTGTGCATAGCACCAGCGGAAAGGTTGCGATCCTCGCCAGCCCCGGAGGGCTGGCGCCACGCGGGGTGCGTCTGAGGTGCCCGAGCTCGTAGGCGTTGCGATCCTCGCCAGCCCCGAAGGGCTGGCGCCTGCGGCCAGCAGCGCTGGCCAGCCCGCTGTGGTTGCGATCCTCACCAGCCCCGGAGGGCTGGCGCCACCCCCACCGGTTCCCAGGCCGGGGCGGTGAGGTTGAACGAGTCGACCTCGGCCCCGCGCCTGCGGGGATCGTTCGTCGCAGGTCACGATCTCGACGCGCGGAGACACCTCGGCCCCGCGCTTGCGGGGATGGTTCCATCCGCGACAAAGGCGGCGCGTGCCACGACCACTTGGCACTGCTTCTGCGGGGATGGTCCGGCAACGTGGCGGCCCAGGCTTGGCTGGACCTCTCGGCCCCGCGTATGTGGGGATGGTTCGGTGGAAGCGGGCGCATTCCAGTAAGGAATTGGCTCCGACCGGAACCTGGAGAGTCGAGGCCCCAAGCTGTCGCCGTGGATGGTGTTATTCGGTGACGAGGTCGGCGAGTTCTCCTGCTAGGGGGCCGATCTTCGAGCACGAGGGGTCGTTGTTCGTGGTGAGGTTGAGTTCGAAGTAGCGGCCTGTTCGGTCGTCGAAGGACGCAGTGCAGTACAGATCCGAGTTGCTGATGAAGATCTGCTTGCCGCCGGGAGATGTCGCAGTGCTGCCGTAACCAGACGCGTCGAGATGCTCGTCCAGTGTGGACATTCCATGCCGAAGGTACAGCTCGTTGTTGGGTTCAGGTCCCCAGATGCAGCCCGCGGGCCCATTCGGGCGTCCGGGTGCCTCACCCATGATCGAGCGGACGTTGGTGGGCGGAGGAGCCTGGGTGCACACAGTCCGGGATTGGTCTGAGAGGTCGTTCTGCGCTTCGCGAGCCGCACGCTCATCAGCACCGAAGATGAACTGGTAAACCCAGTAGAGCAGCGCCAAGACTCCGAGGGCGATGGTGATGTAAACGGGTGCGATGGAACGCTTCGGCAACCAGCCGGGGTGATTGGTGGTCACCATTCGTCTCCGTCCACCAATGGGCTTTCGTTGAACTCGGCGAAGGCCTCTTCGTCCTCCCAGTACTGCTGATCCTGGTCACACCTCTGCTGCGACTGTTCGACAGGTGGTGGTGGCGCGGGAAGGAGACAGCGTTGGTAGCCGTCCTCGATCGCCTGCCGGGTCTGGTCGAGCTCTTCTGGACTGGCCTGCTCGAGAGCTCGGCCGCTTTCCGTGATGCGGTTGGCCAGGTCCCGTTCGAAGTCCTGTCCGTTGGCTTCGCCGATCACCCGACGCAAATCGACCCGGCCGCTGAGCGCCTCCTGAGCGAGTCGGGCCAGCGCGGGTGACTGGTGGTCGGTACTGAGGGTACGCAGCACGGCGGTGCGAATCTGGGTGTGGAACTCATCCATCGCGGGACTCACCTCGGTGCGCTGTAGGGCTCAACGGGCAGGGGCGTGCTCTGGTAGCCGTCGAAGGACGTACCGCTGATGTTCTTCAGCCCCCCGATGCTGCCTTCGATGAAGTTCTTGTACTTGGAGATGACGTTGGCGGCGTCCGCACAGTTGCTGACCACACGGCTCACAGCGAAGCCTGCCACGCCCCAACCGAGGAGGCCGACACCGTAAAACTCGACGGTCGCGGTACCCGCGCCGGCTGCGACGGACGCGGTAACGGCCCAGTCGATGGCCGCGCTGATCAGGCCGGATGCGGCCTTGAACATCTCCGAGGCGCCGTTGGCAGCGTCGATCAGCTTGTCTCGCACGAAGTAGCAGAAATCCCTCTTGCTTCGAAGAGCGTCGCTGAGGTCGACGAAGTAGCCGATGGCCTGATCGGCGGCGTTACCACTCCAGGCGCTACGCAGGTGGCCGGCGCCGACTTTGACGTTGGTGCCCAGCATCTCGAAGGCTTTACCGGTGTTGTGCCACACATCGGCCAGGGACCGCATCTTGGCCCAGTCGCCGGTCCAGTCCCGCAAAATCGGTTCGAAAGGATCGTAGGACAGCGCTGAGACCAGCAACTGACGCACCAACGCGGTAATGCTCACCCCGATCGCGTCGAGGATGTCCATCTGCCACCGGAACTGCGCCTCGTAGGTCCCGGGAGCGGCCAATGCCGCAGCGACATCAGCGGTTTCGCCGAACAACGGAGTGAAGTTCGTCTCAAACGCTGGCATCGTGCCAGGAACGACACCAGGCATCACACGGTCCAGCTGCTCAGCCTGCTCCTGATCCATGTCCCTGTACTGCTGCGCCGTTTCACGCAACCCCGTACCTGACCACTGGAGCAGACCATCTACTTTGCTGATCGATTGGTCGAGGTCCCCGACCATGGCCGGGTAGACCTCACCCAACAGCGACAGCACTCCACCCCAGTCCATCTCAGGGGCGATCTCAGCTTCGTGGTACTTCCGCATCGCCATCAGCTGACGACGCTGCCCCGAGACGAGATCGGCATACCGATCCAGCGCGTCAGGCGAGACGGAAAAACTCATGAGCCGTCCTTCCTCGTACAAGCACCCGCGCTAGTTTGCCTTCCGAGTCACCTTCGGCAGTCCCGGGATACCAAATGTGTCCCGCGACACGACTAAATGGGTGACAGAACACCGAATTGCTTTCGCCGCGCCCTGGCCACTGAACACTCACGGTAGCCTCTCCGCCGAACAGGGAGATCACGACAAAACGTCCGGGGTACTGGGGTGGAGTGCAGTTTCTGGGAGTTCGGCGCGATCGTGTGGGCGGAGCAGGCTCGGCATGATGCTGGGCTGATTTCGGCAGCGGATGCGCCGTACCGGTTCGAGGTACCGAGTTTCGTGACGGCTGCTCGTGCTGGGGTGGATCAGCCTGATGATCCGCGGGCGACGTTGGAGGCGGCTCGGGACAGTGCGAGGGCTAAGGGGTGGATCGACTCGGCCGGTCGGCTGAGCGATCAGTGGTACGAGATCGTGACGGCCTTGGTTTACGGGCATTCGTTCGCCCACCTCTACTTGAGTGAGCCGGATCAGCCGGAGACGCGGACGATGGTGGTCGTGCACCATTTGGCGTTTCGCGTCGTTCTGCGTGGTGATCGGGTGTGGGTCGATGAGGTCGCCACGAACTCCGCTGAGCAGGCGCTCGTGGCGTGTTTGCCGGAGGGCGAGCCCGCTGCTGGGCACGGTGTCACGGTGCCGACGCAGGCCTTGGCTGCTGCCAGTGCGGAGGCGGAGCGACACAAGGCTGATCAGGGCGACTGGATCGCCTACGAGCTCGGCCAGGCCGGGATCAGTCCTGGCGATGCTCGGGCGCTCGGCAAGCTGGCGAAGATGGCGGACCGCGTGATCGGCGAGTTCAACGTCGGTGTCCGGGACTCGCACGGCCGCAGCCATTTTGCGGAATGGCCGATCGTGACCCACCACAGTCCGAGCGGCCGGGTTGCACGGATCACTCAGCTCCCGAGGGGCGAGCAGACTCGGGTCGTGCCGGCTGACGCCAAGACGCTGGTCAGCGCTTTGCGGTCCTATCGTGACGATCTCCAACGCACCATCGGTGGCTAGCGGCTGGCCGGGTGGAGTGAGTACTTGTACTCGACTTTGACCACGGTGCGGAACGGCTGTGTCAGGATCACCGTCGGTTCGGGTGCGGATAGGAAGGGTTAGCGGGTGTGAGCGAGCAAGCCGGAGTGATGCAAGCTGCTGGGGCAGCGCTGGCGGTGACCCCGTTCAACGCTGTCACGGGCGCGGCGATGATCGCGGTCGGCACGGCCACCGGCCGCCAGACCTTCGAGGTCCAGCCCGACAAGCTACCGACTCTCCTCGCCGGACTCGACGAAGTCCGTGCCAAGTACGTCGAGGCGCAGAAAGTAGCGAGGCAGCTTTCGAACGTGATGCCGCCGTTCGCTGACGATGTGACGGTTGCAGCGTTTAAGAAGATCAGCGAACGCGCTCAAGGCGGCGAAGGCAGCCTGTTCGATACAGCAACGGCCATGATCGCGTGGATCGACGGCTTCCAGGCTGCTGTTCAGAAGGCGATCGAGGACCACCAGCGCATCGATGAAGAAAACAGGATGGCCTGACTTGAACACACGAACCGCAATGACCGCTGCGGCAAGCCTGCTTGTCCTCGGTGTGGCTGGCTGCTCTGCCCCTACGCCAGGCGAAGCTGAGCCCACCACCGGGGGCGAGACGTCGGCGGCGAACGACCCGTTCCAGATCGATCAGCCGAAGAACCTCAAGGCCGTCAGCGACCCGTGCCAGTTGCTGAATCCGCAGCAGCTTCAAGAGCTGGGTGCAGGCGATGATCCCAAGCCTGGTGAATCGCAGTGGAAGCAGTCCGAATGCACCTGGCAGAGTCGGCAACTAACCGTGACCGTCTCGCCGGACACAATCCAGGGTCAGGGCTTGAAGTACACCGCGAAAATCGTGGCGGATGGCAAGCCAACTGCTGAGGTTGCCGGATATCCAGCGGTTCACTACGGGGCCACCAGCGATTCGTGTGGCGCTTACGTCGGGACCGCTGACACTGAGTTGCTTTATATCGACTTCAGCGTTGGCCCCGACGGGCGGAACAACCCGAAGTTTTCCGATCCGTGCGCGGCAGCAGACAAGATCGCGGGCATGGTGCTGGAGAACCTTCCGGCTGCGTGAGGTCGGGTTCGGTAGAGAGGCTTTGGGAGGGGCCACATGGGGGCGTTTGACTGGCTGTTCGGCAAGCAGGAGATTCCGGGTAAGGCCGTTGCGGCGTTTGATCACCCGAAGATCTACGGCGAGGTCGAGTCTGGTCCGGGTGTCGCTGGAGCGTCGCAGGCTGCTGCGAACTGGAAAGAGCAGGTAAGCACAGCATTCACCGACGCCGATTCGGCATTGGACCGGGTGCTGAAGGACTCCGAGACCGTGATGCAGGGCAGCGCGGGTGATCAGGCTCGGGAGTCGGTGACTCCGTTGTCGCAGGCGACTCGTGGCGCGATCGAGGTTGCGGCGCAGTCCGGTTCGGCGGTGCAGCAGCAGGCGCAGGGTTCGGCGGACTTCAAGAACGGGTTCCCTCCACCCCACCAGGTGCCGCCGGACAACATCGGCTGGACGGATTACGTCAATCCGATGTCCTACGGCTTCAAGACCGGTGTGCGTGCGGCTCACGAGGAGAAGCACGACCAGGTGGAGGCTCAGGCTCGGCAGCAGTACGAGTCCTACACCAAGGCCACCAACGAGCGGGTCAACGGGATCCAGCAGTTCCCGCCGCCACCGGTGTTCAACGCGGACGTCAGCTCTGCCTCGACCACACCGGTCGGCAAGGTCGATCAGCCCACCACCGGCTACACCAACACCACCAGCACGCCGTCGAGCACGCCGAGCACGAGCACGAGTTCCACGTCGGACAGTGGACAGTCGTCGTCGGTGCCGCACAGCTCGACGACGACCCCGCCTCCGTCTTCGGCCGGGCAGTCGTCATCGAGCCCGGTGCCGCAGACTCCGGCTGAGTCGGGTTCGGCGTGGGCGACTCCTCCGGGAACCGGTGGCGGTGCTCCGATACCGGGCACGACGACCCCGACGCCGGGCACCGGTGGTGGTTTCGTCGGCGGCGCGGTGATCCCGCCCGGCGGCACTGGCAGTGGCAGACCCACGCCTGGCGCAGGCGGCCGTCTCGGTACCGGTACCGGCCGTGGCGTGACTCCCGGCCCAGGCGCTGGTGTCCGCGGTGGACCTGGTCCCGGCACGGGGAATCTCGGTGGCGGGGGCAGGGCTGGAACCGGTACGCCTGGCACAGGTACTGGCAGCAGCGCCAGCTCGGCTACCGGTAGCGCGGCTGGGCGCGGTGGCCCGAGTGGTGCTGCGGGCGCGGCCGGAGCTGGACGTGGTCGGGGCTCCGGTGACGAGGACAAGGACCACGAGAACAAGTTCGTCTTGGAGAACTCGGAGCTGTTCGAAGACCTCGACCTGCCGAAGACGGCACCGCCGGTGTTCGGCGACTGGGCAAATCAGCAGGGGCTTCCTCCTCGCCCGCCGGAGAAGGAGTAACACCGCGCCGCTACTCCTTCTCAGCTTGCTGGCCGTGGAATCCACATCTCCCTGTGGATTCCACGGCCAGCGCTTTCTCAGCTGGGTTACGTCGCGATGCGGACCTTCCCAGTGCGCACCTGGTCGGAACACCACGCACATATCCGTCGATCATCAGGTTCAGACTCTTTACCAAGCGGTACGAGTACACCGCACAGCGCGGGCACCTTCGCATCGTCACACCGCGAGCTTCCGGCGAGAAGGACATGGTTCTGCCAGCCGTGCGCGACCCAGTAGCCAGCGGGAACGTCCTCAGCAGATTGATCATCCGACATGGCTGCTCTTTCGGTGGGAGTGGTAAACGTGTGCAGGCTGGGCGCGAACCGGCAACATTGCTCTGAGGGTGCACGATCGGCTCCGAGGCGAAGTCCGTCGAGAACAGGGCTTTTCGTCGTGAGTGCAGGAATTGGCCAGGACTCGTTGACGTTCCCTGTACGACACGGGTGCAGCCGAGCCTATTCGGGGCGCGGCGCTCCTCATCGTTGTGAACGATAAGGTCATTCTGTCTGACTCGGCTGCAGCAGGGTTCGCTGGACGTTCTCGTTGACGTCCGGCCCGGTGCGCGAGGAATCGCGGGCTGTGGTTTTGGTCAATGGCAGCAGCAGGCGGCGTTCGCGCCGACCGACTTTGCTTGGCTCAGGCGGTTTCAGCCGGACAGAACACTGCATGTCGTCAGCGGTCACCAAAACCCGCGGGGTGGGGAACGGCTGGTCCGGCTGGTTCGGGTGGTCGGGGTGGTCGAGGTCCAGCAGAGCCCGCAGCGTTGGTTCGGCATCGTTGCCGAAGGCCCAGACCACGGCTGGTGGCTGGAAAACGTTGAAGTTCTCCCCCCGGACCGCGCGAGCCGCCGTGACTTGATCGGGGCCGGTGATCTTCAACAGGTCGACGTAGCTGTCCCAGTAGTACGACGCGACGAGCACGATTGGTTCGGGCGTGCCGCACAGGTGGAAGGTGAATCCGTCGTTGGCCACTTCGCGCAGCAGCGCGGTCACGGTGGTCAGCCACTCGTCGTCGGGAGCGAGACGCGAGATCGAGGTCGGTAGGTTCATTGTGGAGATCCAGTCGTTGCCGGTTGGATGCTGGTTGCGGCGCGATCGGGGGCACGTCGCAACCAGCAGGACTGATCAGACCGTGGTCGGCTGGACTCTCGACAGATGACATTCGATGACAAACGCAAGGGAGACGTGGCTGAAGTGCCGCGAACTGTGACGATCACCGGCACGAGAACGACCGGCGAGGTCAGCGATGCTGAACTGGGCGAGTTGTTCGACGCCTATTTGCGACCGTTCGCCACCGACGAGGTCCGCTTCTACATCGGCGGTGCGGCGGGGATTGACACGGCGACGCTGGAGTGGCTGGCCGTGTACACCAGCGCCCGCCTGACGGTCACCGTTCCCTGCACCGTGCCCGATCAGCCAGCGAGCGCGGCCGAAGCGATTGGGCGCTGGAGTCAGCAAGGCCGGCTGGACGAGGTCGTCGAGCTGCGGGCTTCCGAGCGGGGCACCGCCGCCTACCATGCGCGGAACCGGTGGATGGTCGACCGCAGCGAGTTCGTGATCGGTTTCCCCCGCGGCACTGATCCGGCCAGCGGGACCTGGTACACGCTCACCTATGCTGCCGATCGGGGAAAGCCCCGGCTGGTCGTGCCCCTGTGAACGCTCCCAGATGATGTACTGGCGGCATGACCAGCGTTGATCCCGCCACTGGATCGAATTTGCTGCGCCAGTTGCGTGAATCCCGGGGCTGGTCGTGGGCTGATCTCGCACGGGCGTTGCGGGACACCGCCGGTCAGCTCGCGGTGACGTCGCTTCGGGACCGCCAGGTCACCAGTGTCCAGCGCAACGTCGCCCGCTGGGAAAGCACCACCGATTCGACCAGCCCAGGTGAGCGCTACCAGTACCTGCTGGCGCACCTCTACGCCCGGACGGCGAGCGGGACGTTGGCGCTGGGCCCCGGGTCGGATTTCGCAGTACTGCTCGAAGCTCTGCGCCATTTCGGTTCACCCGATAACCGCACTCGCCATCTCATCGACGCCGTCACTCGCTCCGCGGCATCGTCCAGCAATGCCAGTGCGGTGAAGTCGTCGGCACCCGACGAGATCGTGGTTCACCAGCTCACGGACAACGTCGCCGGCATCAACAGGCAGATTGGCTCGACACCGCTGGTGCGCCTGCAGTTGAAGCTCGCTCCCGTCGTCGAGACCTGCCAACGGATGATTCGGTCCGAGTCGCGCGCAGAAGTGCTGACGCTCGCAACGGAAACCTTCGCCCTGGCCGCGCGATTGGCGTTCGAAACCCGCGATGACGAAGCCGCCGAAACGCACTATCGGCAAGCTGCGGAGACCGCCGGGCGGCTTCCTAACCGCCGCCATCGTGCTGCCGTGCTCACCAGCCACGCAATGGTCACCCTGCACGCGACCGGTAGTCCAGAGGCAGCCGAACATCTCGCCCGTACTGCCGTCGCCGAGGCACACCGCAGCGACAGCTACGCACTCCGCGCTCGCGCACACGCCATCCATGCCGAAGTCAGCGCCCGTGCGGGACAAGCTCACCGCGCTCTGACAGCCCTAGAACGTTCCTGGACCACGGTCGATCAACTCACCGTCGACCAGCGCTCTTCAGGATTCAACGCTGACCGGTTGGACGGCTTCGACGGGCTCTGCGCGCTCTACGTCGGAGACGCTGACCGTGCGCACACTCGCCTGGAGAGATCCTTGGCCACCTTGACGCGGCCACGCGACGCAGTGCAGCGCGGGATCGTCGGAACAGATCTCGCACTGGCGAGGTTGCGGCTCGGAGACCCCGAAGCCAGCGTCGCCCTCCTCCACGAGTCCGTTGATCTGGCCTCGGCCACCGGTGGCCGGGTGCCTGCTCAACGTCTGCGGCACGCACGGCGAGTCCTGCGGCAAGCCCGAGCCGACGCGCACCTCGCCGAGTTGGATGATCACATCCACGACGTCCTGATCGGACGGTAAACCGGAGCCCATACGGACGTCCTCTCGTTTCAGAACGAGGACGACGGCACCGTCGTAGACCTTCAGGCGCAGCTGCTCGAGAGGCTCGACGGATTCGGCGCCGGAAGGGCAATTACCGCACTTCAGGCCGCCCGTTGGACTTCATCGCCTTAATACCAGCGAGGAAGGTGTGGAACTGGCGGTCGGTGAACTCGAGGACGGGGCTGGCGTCACCCAGCTTGGAATCCCGGAGTCCAACGACCCCGGCTAACGAGGCGAGTTCGACGCAGTTGCCCCCGTCGGTGCTGCTGTAGGACGACTTGGTGAACCGGATCTGCGTCCAGTCAACATCCGCGCTGGTCATGAGCTCAGTCCCTTCGCGCCTTGCTCTCTGCGAGCTGGCCTGCCACTTCGAGGACGAAGGTACGCGACTCGACTGGCCCCAAGGCAATGCCGTAGAGCTGGCTGAGCAGGTCGGTGTAGCGGCGTACGGCTTCGGGCGGCTTGTCGATGTAGAGCGCGTCGCCGTAGATCTCGATGTAGACGATGTCGGTGCTGGTGTCCTGGTCGAAACGGAAGATCACGAAGTCGTACCCGACCGGAGCGTAGGAAATCGTGTTGAACGGGATGACTTGGAGCGTGACGTTGGGCAGGAGTGCGACCTCAGCCAGGTAATCCAGCTGCTCACGCATGACCGTGGCGTCACCGATCTGACGGCGCAGCGCGGACTCGCTGAGCACGAACGAGAAGTGCGGCGCATTCTCACGAGTCAGGATCGCCTGACGTTCCTGGCGAATCCGAACCGTGTCTTCAACGGCCTTGCCGTTGGGGTCGTTCCCGCGGCCGGCGAACATCGCGCGGATGTAGTCCTCGGTCTGCAGGATCCCCGGGATGACCTCGGAGGCGACCATCATCACCTGGGTTGCGCTCTGCTCGAAGTCCCGGAACGCGCGGAACCACTTCGGCCCCAGGTAGAGCGTCGTCTCATCGCTGGGGCGACCGCGGCGTCGACGAGCGCCCTGGGCCAGATCGCGGCACCACACCTTGTCCTTCTCCGACGCTCGGTAGAGAACAAGGAGCGCTTCCAGCTCGGCTTTCGCGATCCCGACCTTGCCGTTCTCGACCCGGCTGATCTTGTTGTGCGCCTTGCCGAGGTGCTCAGCCGCTTCCTCCTGCTTCAGGCCAGCGGCCTCTCGCAGCTTCCGGAGCTCGTTGCCGAGCTGCCGCTGCTGCACCGTGATCGTCGCGGTTGGTGTCGACATCCCAGTCCTCTCCAAGTCGCCGTCTGGCAGCTTACGACGTCACTAGAAAGTTGTATTTACAGAATGTACTTACAGTTTTAGCGTAGTTGACGTCGGCGCGGATAGACAGACAGGGAAGTACAAGATGTACATCCTTTTTATCTTGGGGCTGCTGAACCCGAACGAGGTAACCCAACAGCCCCTTGCCGATCGCCGGTGGGCGCCATCGCCAACCCCCTCCCAGGGGCGATGGCGTTCACCGTGCGCCACCAACTCCACGGGACCGCTCCGCGGCGGCCCCGGTAGCCGCAAACGCACCAGACGAAGCGCCGCCAGCCGAGCGTTGGAACGGAGCCAGCGAATGTCCACAGAGGAGCAGTCAACCAGGCAGGCACGGGCCCGTGATATCGGGTGCACCGATTCAACCGGCCACGACCGGACAGCCCGGGTTTTCCCGCTGTCCGACGGTCGGGTGGGTATGCAACCGCCTTCCGGTGAGCAGTTCGAGCTCAGCGCCGTACAGCTGCGAGATCTGCTCAGCGCAGCTCGGGAAGCAGCCTGGGAGTCGCACACGAACTACGACCCCGCCCTACGCACGACCGTGGTAGGTGGCACGTGTTCCTGAGCGAGCTCTACGAGTCGGTTCGGCAGCGCCTGGATGACATGACGCGAATCGTCAGCGCTGGCGACGACAGGGCGGTGAATGCGCTCGCGCGTTCCGAGGTACCGCATCTCATTGACGCCGTGGAGGTCCTGATGGCCGGGCACGCGCCAAACGAGCTTGGTGAGTGCCCCGCGTGTTCTCGATGTCTCTGGCGATGGCAGAAACCATGGCGGCGCCCGACATCACCATGCCATGTCTACCTCTCGGCCCGGCGGGCCTTGTTCAACGAAGCCGACGAACCTCGCCGCCACGCACTTCGCTGACGACCGCATAGTCCCGCTCGGCTCCCAGCACTCCCCCGGCCCGGGAGCCGAGCTACCGGTCGGCGACGCAACGTCGGGCTGTACCCCCGATACAGCCATGACCTCGACGATGCGTCGCCGACCGGACCCTCCATTTCTCTCGGCCGATGCCGGCTAGCCCAAAACCCCTGGCGGACCGCAACATTCCCCGACACCTGCAGTCCGCCAGGCCCAAGTCAAGGAGTGAGGATGATGTGGCGCCGAAACCGAAGACGTTCAGTACTGGCTGTCCTCGCCCGAATCAGCCTTCGGCACGACCACTACACCTGGACAATCCCCTGCCGCGATGCATGGGGAAAGCGGGCCCAGCTGAACGTCGGCTTGGCCCCGGACGGCATGACTCTGGCAATCACCCGACAGGGCCCGATCACGCTGACACCTCTGCAAGCCGGGCGGTTGCGAGCCGCCGTTCGCGAAGCAATCCACGCGCATGCGCCACTGGCAACGCCAGGGCCTCGCACCCGCCACCACAACACCACAGCACCGGTGTTCGGGGCGTACTTCGAGTTCGCCCCGAACGAAACGACCGTTCCCAGCAACGCCGTGAACCAGCCATCGGACGACGAACAGGAAAACGGCCATGAAGTCCGAACACCGGAGAGCTCCGAAACCCTCGCCGAGCGAAGCCGCCAACACCAAGCGGCTTGAGCTGATCGTTGCCGCGGACTGGTACCGCTTGCAGCTGAATTGGCCAGTAACGTTCGATGCGACCCACTGCCGCCTGGTCCTGCACACCGGTAAGGCGATCGACGCCGTAACCATGCCCGACTGGCTCGCAGCGTCCGTCGTCCAGGAACTTGAGCAACGCCTGCATGCTGGACCGGTTTGCATCGATGACACCCGAACTTGGTGGACGATCCTCAGTAGCCCTGGACAGCGCGGAAACCTAGACATATCCCCGAAGTTGCGCAGCTGCCGCGTTCACGTTGTGCCGCGCGGAGGACAGGTCGTGCTTCCTCATCAACAAGACGTGTGCCGCTGGCGTCGCACACCGAAACCCGGCGATCTCCTGCCACCGTGGGCAGCGGTGATCAACGCAACGGAGCGTTCTCTCCACCGTCTCCACTGACGGATCAAACCTGTGGACGCTGAGCGCGCCAACCACCCCGCGCAGCACACGTCCCGCGAGGGTCGAGCCGCCCCGATGCACCCCTCCTCCGCAGGGGCGGCTCCCCACATCCCTCCAACTCAAGCGGAGAAGCACCAGCAGCTGGAGTGGCCGGAGCACATGGTCAGCGAATCTGAAACGTGTTCCCCCCGCCCCGACGAGGCAGGCGGAGAAGAGGGAACCGCGGCGTCTTGTTTATTGGAGTGCGCGGTAACCAGCACCCCATCAAGGTCCACAATGACCTCTCCGCCGGTATTGGGGCCGTGGAGTCAGTCAGCCGCCACACCCTCTGACGGACATGCGACCGCGCCGCGTGGATCGCGGGCGCCATCTGATCTTGATGATTCAGGCGATGCACTCGTTCGGGTGATCTTCCTGGGAGAGCAAACGCGTGCCGTCGCCGGCCCAGTGAGTGGGCTCGGCATGTGAATCTTGGGACAGCATCGTGAGAATCTGATGCGCGAGATCAGTGGCACCCGCTCTATGGTGAGGTTGCTGTCTTACATCGTTGATGGCTTGCTGGCGGTCGCGCGGGCATACACCGCCCCAGACTCCCCAGCTTGTGCCGTCGTTGAGTTCGTAGTCGAGGGCAATCGTCAGACACTCGGTCCTGACTGCACAGCCCGTACATGCGGCAGCAGCCTGGCGGCGTTGGTGCTCTAGCGATTCGGCGCCGCGAGCGGGAGCAGGGAACCAGGCGTCCTGGGTCGGTGACGAAACGCATCGTCCCTGCTGTCGCACTTTCCTTTGCAGTTCTTCGCTTTCTAGATCGCGAAACATGGCGTCCCCCGGTGTGATGCGGAGATAGGCCTAGTCAACTCCGCGAGCCCGACGACTGGACTTCCACTTCGTCGTGTTCCCGAGCACTGACACGTCGAGATTTCGACTTCCAATGCCCTGTTGAGCCGACTCCTTGATCAGTGAACTCAGCCTGGCATCATCAAATTAGATTCACCTTCAGCGAATTTTGATCATGATTCCACGTTGGATTGATTACGCTACTACGGATCGAGGTTGTCGCAACCTTCCCTCTCACGTCGCTGGCGCGTTTGGCTCATCGGTGTCATGCTCGCGAGCAGCGCTGAAGTGGAGAGGTGCGGTGATGAACAGCTCCGGGCGAACAGTGGCGGCTACAGCTCAGCCGACGTTAAGTGAGAAGCTCAACCGCCTGTTCGAGGTGCAACGGCCGCAGGGAGATCCGGAGCGGACGTTCACCAATCGAGAAGTCGTTGCTGCGTGCAAGGCATCAGGTCGGGAACTGTCAGAATCGCATCTTTCCGAGCTGCGCAGGGGTGTGAAGATCAATCCCACTCTTCGCACCCTCGACGCCCTCGCCTGGTTCTTTGGGATCCGGACCGGCTATTTCAGTGACCCCGAAGTAGCTGCTGAGGTTGAGGGCGAGTTGGCCGAGCGCGAGAAACGTCTGAATGACAAGGTCGCTGCCGACCGCCGGGCCAAAGAGGAGCTACGTGCTGCGACGGAGGACCTTCAGCACGCGATGCGGGAATCCGGCGTCACCAAGGTCGGGCACCGCGGGACAACCAGCGTCACGGTCGCGCGTGAGCAAGCAGCGATGATGAGAGCTCTCGCTCAGGCGCTTCGCAACGGCGGTGATGACGAGGGGGGCCGGGGGGAGGACTCGTGAATGGCCGCAACAGAGGACGCAGGTGGGGCAGTACCAGCGCGACTGAACTGGCTGTTCGACGTGGTCGAGGTCTTGGATCCCGTTGTTGGGTGGCGGTCGTACACCAACGCTGAAGTCGGCCTGGCGGTAGGAGCAAGTGAGGATGCGATCGCGCTCGCGCGAGCTGGCGGCCAGGTGAGTCATGACTTGCTGAAGGCCATGGCCCACTTCTTCGGTATCGCCCCCGCCTTCTTCGGGGATGATCCTATCGAGGTCGCTCACGCACACGAGAAGGTCCTGACACACGCGGTACGTGACTGCGGCCTTCGGAGTTTCCGGATCTGTCGGGGATCCGCACCATCAGCTGAATCATCGAGCTCGGGCGAACTCGACGCGAACCCGAGGTCGCGGACGCCGCGTGAGGTCGAGCCCGACGGCCACTCGTCCGGAGGTGACGGCGCCGATGGCAGGTTCTGGAGTTCGTTTCTGACTGGGACGGTGGACGTGGCGCAGATGCAGGCGCTGTGCCAGAACCTGGTCACTGTGCTCAGGATGCGGGCGCCGTTCGATCCGGTTGAGCTGTGCCGCCGGCTCGGAACGTATCGCGGTCGACGCATTAAGGTGCGAGGGGTCGATCTCGGGACGACCACCTCGGTAGGCCACGTCGCCCAGCAACGACAGGTGGACTCGATCTTGTATGAGAAGGCCGCACCTTCGCCGCAACGCGATCTGGTGATCTTTCACGAGGTGATCCATCTCGTTCGTGAGCATCTGGATGTCGGTGAGTCCATGACGTGCGGGGTTGTTGCCTCGCCCGCTGCAGGCATCCGGAACTCCTATGCCGATTGGCGCGAGTGGGAGGCTGAAGTCGGAGCACGCATGCTAGCGATGATGTCGCGGCGCCGTCCCCGGCCGAACGATCTTCCAGCCGATACTGGCACGGCTGAGCGAAGCATCGCCTCGGCGTTCGGCTTTGTCGATCTCGGGCAGCCGCGGCCATGAGTCCGGAGCTGGCGCTGCGGTGGTTCAAGGCGATGGTGATCGTTGCGGTCGCGTTCTGGGAACTCTTCCAGCTGACGCGCCGGCGACAGGATCTCGCGCTGCGGGTGCTAGTGCCCGGCCTGCTGTGCTTGGCTTTTGCCGCCACGGTGGGCATCCGCACATCCATGCTGGTCCCGCTCAAGGAGTTCTTCGGTAGTGCGTGGACGCCTTTGGTCAACGGTTGTTGGATGACGATGGCCTACGCGTGGGCGACGTACTTCCTCCTCGCCGACACGCGCAAGCCCGTGTCCGTTCGAGTCCGTGGTGCCTGGATCGAATTTGGTGTGCTGGTGTTTGCGGTGGCCGCGATGGTGGCGATGCGGGAAGTGTGGCCGGTGGAGCATTGGCGTGATCTTCCCCGTTCGTGGCAGCGCGTGGTGTTCTATCTCGCTGTCGACGGGTATTCGCTGGGTTCGTGGTTTCTCGGGGTCCGCCGAGCGTGCCAGTACCTCACGCGGTTGGAACATCCGTGGGCCAGGGCTGCGTTTTGGCTGGTGATCGTAGGCAGCTCCGCGATGGCGCTTGGGGTCAACGCGGTCCCGTTGATTCGGCAAGCTATTCGGCTGATCGATCCTGATATCAAGCTGGCGTTCTTGAGCACGCTGTACTCCATCGGCCAGCTCGGTGGCCAGCTGCTGCTGGCGTTGGGACTCTCACTGGCGCCGTTGGCCACCACTGTCCTGGCTGTCCGCACGCGATACGAGCGCGCGCTGCGCGACCGCTATGCACGGGCGTTGCGACCGCTGTGGGAAATGCTCATCGCAGAGTTCCCACACATCACCTTGGATCTCCGCAGCGGCGGCCACCGAACCAGTGAGGGCGACTTCGAGCGGATGAGCGCCGAAATCACCGATGGGCTGGCCGAGCTCTCACGCGATTGCACGGGCTTGGACGGCGGCCCGCGGAACCCTGTGGTGGTGGCTGGCGTGATCGAAGCCGCCTTGCAACGGCGTGCGCAGGCTCGCCACGCACGGTGGGCCGGCGATGAACCTGAGCCCCTTGATCCTCCCTATCCGCGTTTGGAGCCTGACTTCCGCAGTTGGCGTCAACGAGCACAGTGGATGATCCGGCTCGGCGAAGAACTGGCCAGACACGGCGCGATTGGAAAGGAACTGGAGCGTGGCACGGTCTGAGAACGACGTGCATCTGTCGGTATTGGACACCTCACCCATCGTTCAGGGGTCCACGGCGCGGCAAGCTTTGCACAACACCGTGGATCTTGCCGAGCTCGCCGAGGATCTCGGCTACCACCGCTACTGGATCCCCGAGCACCACAGCATGCGCGGAGTGGCGAGTTCCGCCCCCGCCGTCCTGGCCGGACAGATTGCCACCGCGACACGTCGCATCCGCGTGGGTTCCGGTGGAGTCCTCCTGCCGAATCACGCACCGCTGGTGATCGCCGAGCAGTTCGGAACCCTGGAAGCGCTGCATCCTAGGCGGATCGACCTCGGACTCGGACGCGCCCCAGGAGGCCCGTCTCACGTCATCCCCGCGATCCGCGGAGCACACGCCCCCGGTGACGTTCCCTTCTCCGACCGGCTGCAGGAACTACTCGGCTACTTCGCCCCTGCTGAGAACCAGGCCATCACAGCAGTCCCTGCCGTCGGAAACAGCCCACAGGTCTGGATTCTCGGTTCAAGCACAGTGAGTGCTGAGCTCGCCGGTTCGGCCGGGTTGCCCTACGCGTTCGCCCACCACCTCAACCCCGATGGGCTGCAGGCCGTCCAGCTGTATCAGGACACCTTCCGGCCTTCCTCGATTTCCGCGACACCGCAGATCTTGGTCAGCGTGTCGGTTATCGCGGCCGACACCGATGCACGAGCCGAATGGCTCGCCGGATCAACCCGTCTGAAGGTCCTCAGTCGCCTCCGCGGAAACCGGATCAAGCTACCCAGCCCGGAGGATGCAGCCGCATACCCCTATACCTCAGAGGACCGCGAGGTGATCGCCTCACATTCCCACAAGGTCGTCGTGGGCTCTCCCCCAACCGTGCGGGACAAGCTGGCTTCCATCATCGCCGCGACGGGCGCCGGCGAGCTGATGGTGACCACGCCGGTCTTCGATCACATCGCTCGGCGCCGATCTTACGAACTGCTCAGCACGCTCACATTCAACCCGACTACGAAACCGTGCAGTCAGCCTCTCGCGCGCCCGAGGGGCTGTAACGGGAACGGTGTTTCCGGCGTGGTTGGTTAGTAGGTTTCAGCGGCCGGCCAGCGGTCACTGAAGGTGATGGCGAACGCGTTGATCACAGGCTTCCAGCGGCTCGTCCATCGGGTGCGGCCCGCCCCGGTGGGGTCCAGGCTGCGGGTAACAAGGTACAGGCATTTCATGGCGGCCTGCTCGGTCGGGAAATGCCCGCGTGCCCGTACCGCGCGGCGGTAGCGGGAGTTCAAGGATTCGATCGCGTTGGTCGAGCAGATCATTTTCCTGATCTCGATGTCGTAGTCGAGGAAGGGAATGAACTCCTCCCAGCTGTT
>NZ_JBSFBZ010000092.1:0-18299 GCF_053593195.1 Saccharopolyspora sp. NPDC002376 | reverse complement strand
GCTGCGCGACGTCGCGGAGAACCGCGAGGTCGGCGACGTCACCACGCTCGCCGACTCGTCCGTCATGTCGCTGATCTCCAAGGGCCTGAACACCAGCAGCGACGACTGATCGACACCGTCGAACGGGGCGTCCTCCGGCCGGGAGGGCGCCCCTGTTGCTGTCAACAGAACGTGAAGTTCCTGGCATGTCGCGACGCGAGAAAGCCGCTGACCTGCGGCGATGACGCGACGGAATGGTTTCGCACTGCAACCATCCGGGGGGGGCGGATGTTAGGATTTCGTATAGGTGTGCCGGGAAGTCTGGTCGGCGTCGTAGTCCGTGCTATCCGCGAACGGAGCCATTGAGTGTCGACACCTGACCAGAGCCAGCGCAGCAAGACGTTCGACTTCGCGTCCTACCTGCGCACCGAAACCGTCGGCGGCATGGTGCTGCTGGCCGCCACCGCGCTCGCGCTGATCATGGCCAACTCCCCGCTGACCGGGTTCTACCAGGCCATTCGCGACTTCGAGTTCGGACCGGAGTCGCTGCATCTGAACCTGAGCGTCGGCGAGTGGGCCAAGGACGGCCTGCTGGCGATCTTCTTCTTCGTCGCTGGTCTGGAGCTCAAACGCGAGCTGGTGGTCGGCGAGCTGTCCAACCGCAAGAACGCGATGCTCCCGGTCATCGCAGCCCTCGGCGGCATGATCGTCCCGGCCGTGCTCGCCTTCGCAGTCGGCTACGGCGCGCCCGGTGCGCACGCCGCCTGGGCCATCCCGGTCGCCACCGACATCGCCTTCGCGCTCGGCGTGCTGTCGCTGACCGGCTCCTGGATGCCCACCGCCGCGCGGATCTTCCTGCTCAGCCTGGCCGTGGTCGACGACCTGGGCGCGATCCTCGTGATCGCCGTGCTGTTCACCGACGGTCTGAGCGTGCTCGCGCTGCTGGCCGCCGTCCTGCTGTGTGTGGCCTACTGGTACCTCCAGCGCAAGCGCGTGACCAGCCCGTTCCTTTACATCCCGCTGGCCGTGGCGGTCTGGGTCGCAGTGCACACCAGCGGCATCCACGCCACCATCGCCGGCGTCGCGCTCGGCCTGCTCACCCGCGTCCACCGCGACCCGGACGAGCAGGCCTCTCCCTCGGAGCGTCTGGAGCACCGCCTGCAGCCCTGGTCGGCCGGGCTGATCGTGCCGGTGTTCGCGTTCTTCGCGGCCGGCGTTCCGGTCGACGGCGACGCGCTGGTGGCCATCGGCGAGGACCGGGTCGCGATCGCGGTCATCATCGGTCTGGTGGTCGGCAAGCTGATCGGCATCTTCGGCAGCTCGTTCCTCGCGGTGAAGCTGGGCATCGGCGCCAAGCCGAGCTCGGTGAGCTGGGGCGACATGGCGGCGCTGGCGATTCTCGGCGGCGTCGGCTTCACGGTGAGCCTGCTGATCGCCGACCTGTCGCTGGACGGCGCCGCAGCTGAACGCGCCAAGGCGGCGGTACTGATCGCCTCCGCGATCGCTTCGCTGCTGGCCGCCGCGCTGCTGACGGTCCGGGGCCGCAAGCGCAAGAACGAGGTCGCGAACAGCGAATCCTGACCCACCAGCAGCGAGGCCCCCGGCGAGCTGCGGCTGCCGGGGGCCTCGCTGCTGGTGGGGCCCGCCGGAAGTCACTCACGGGTAACGCACCGCGAGTCGCCGGGTCGCCCGCTGATCGCGCGTGGCACGATGGGGCACGTGAACAGCGCCCAGAACAGCACCAACGGCAACCGTGACGGTGCGGGTTGGACGGCGGTCACGTCCATCCCGCTGTCCGAAGAGGGCACTGCTCCTGATGGGCAGTCCGTCGGCGCGTTGGTCCGCGATGCCACCACCCACCTGTCCACTCTGGTCAGGTCCGAGGTGGAACTTGCCAAGACCGAGCTCGCCGGTGAGGCGAAGAAGGCGATCAAGGGCAGCGTCTACTTCATCCTCGCGCTGACCGTGCTCGGCTTCAGCCTGTTCTTCCTGTTCTTCACGCTGGCCGAGGGCCTGGCCCAGCTCGGCCTGTGGCGCTGGGCGGCGTTCGGCATCGTCTTCCTGCTGATGTTGGTGGTGGCCGGTCTGCTGGCCTTCCTCGGCTACCGCCGGGTCCGCAAGATCAGGGCCCCGAAGCGGACCATCGAGTCGCTGAAGGAAACCTCCCAGCTCACCAAGCGCCACAAGGACGAAGAGCCAGCCTCGGCGTAACACGACGACTACCGCGCGTCGCACCTCCCACCGGAGGTGCGACGCGTTTTTCGTTCCCGAACCAGGTCCACATCCGACACGCCACCGGCGTGTCGGGGCCCGACACAATCGCGTCAAACCCTGGACGGAACGGCCGCTTGGCGGAGCGGTGGAGCTGGGGTCAGCTCGTGCAGTTGCCGGTGGAGACCGAGGTGGTGAGGCTGGGAGCTGCCTCCACCTCGTCGGCGACCTCGGCTGCGGTGAGGGCGAAGCCCGTTTCCGGGTCGTCGACCGCCGCGCCGAAGACCACGCCGACCACCTTGCCGCTGGGGTCGATCAGCGGTCCGCCGGAGTTACCGCTCTGCACCTTGCCGCGCACCGTGTACACGTCGCGGATCACCGTCTGCGCCTCGTAGATGTCCGGGCCGCGCAGCCTGATCCGCTCCCGGATGCGGCCCGCCGACGCCGTGTACGGACCGTCCAGCGGGTAGCCCAGCGCGATCACGTCCCTGCCCGGCGGCACCTCGCCCCCCGCGAACGTCATCGCGTCGGCGTCCAGGTCCGGCACCGACAGGATCGCGACGTCCACGTCCGGCTTGTACATGACGACGTCGGCGTCGAACTGGCCGCGACCGATCTCGATCGCCACCCGCTCGGTGCCCGCGACGACGTGCGCGTTGGTCATCACCCGGTGCGGCGCGATCACGAAGCCGGTGCCCTCCAGCGCCCGCGCGCAGGACGACGCGCGGCCGCGGACCTTCACCACGCTGGCCCGCGAATCGCGCACCACCGGGCTGTCGGCCAGCGCCTGGTCCGGCGGCGCGATCTCGGCCACCGGGGTCTGCGAGAACGGCTCCAAGGCCTGCGGGAATCCCGACACGCCGAGCATTTCGCGCAGGTCGTCGGGCAGTTGCCGCGCCGAGTTCGGCATCACCGAGTTGACCCCGCTGAGCACCTGCGACCGGCTGATCGCCGAGGCCAGCCCGGGCAGCGCGGACGCCGAGGTGAACGGCAGCGCGACCAGCCACGCCACCACCAGGACCGCCACGAACTGCAGCACCGCACCCAGCGCGTTGTCCACACCGGTCAGCCGGCGGGAGGTGATCCGGTCACGCAGTTCGCGCCCGGCCCACATGCCGAAGGTCTCGCCGAAGGCGACCAGCAACACCACGATCCCGACGCCGAAGCCGAGGCGGGCGATCGGGCTGTCCAGCCGGTCCAGCAGCAGCGGCGCCACCTTCAAGCCGACCACCGCGCCGACGAACACGCCCAAGAACGAGAAGAACGCAGTAACCAGGCCGCTCCGCGCCCCCGAGACCGCGGCGAGCAGTGCCAGCAGCACCACCAGCAGGTCGACCCAGTTCACCCGCTCACCTCTCCACCCCGGCGATCAGACCGCACCACGGTCTCAGACCGGTCAAGTTCGACCGAAGCCGATGTCCTCGGCTTCCTCCGCGGCCCGCCATGCCTCGTCGAGCTCCCGCACGTCGCCTCGGTTCCAGCGCTGCGCCCACCCCGCGAGGTCGAGCAGCCCGGACAGCAGTCCACCGGTGAAACCCCACACCAACATGCCGGGCACCAGGAACGCGGGGCTCGCGTGCCGCCCGGTCAGCTCCACCCGCAGCCGGTTGGCCGGGTCGGTCAGCCAGGAGATCGGCACCCGCGCCACTGCAGCGGTCTCCCCGGGATCGACCGGTGAGACAGGCGAGGGCTCGGCCCAGTGCGCGAGCACCGGGGTCACCCGGAACCCGCTGTGCTGGACGTGCAGTTCGGGCAGCGTCACCAGTGGACGGACGCCCTCCGGCCGCAGCCCCACTTCCTCGACGGCTTCGCGGAGTGCGGCGTCGACCGGTCCTCGATCGACATCGTCGATCGAGCCGCCGGGGAAAGCAACCTGGCCCGGGTGCGAGTTCAACCCATCGGCCCGGCGCAGCAACAGCACGTCCGGGCCGTTCACGCCTTCTCCGAAGAGGATCAGGACTGCGGCGGGTCGGGCGTCGGACGGCGGGTTCTCTCGCGGCCAGCCGAAATGCCCGGGGTTCAGCTCGGCGGCCCGTTCGACCAGCGGCTGCAACCATTCAGGCAGCGCAGCGGGGTCGACGAGCAGCTGGGGGCTCACTGCTGCCCCAGGGTGCGCTGGACGGCGGCGCGGACTTCGTCCGGCGTCTGGAACGCGACCGGTGGATCGACGCGGCGGACCTCGCCGGAGCCGGTCACCACGTAACTGATCGGGAGCACGGTGGGCGCCTTGAGCGCGGCCCGGATGCGGTTGTCGCCGTCATGCACGTTGGGGAAGTGAACGCCGAGTTCGGTGAGCAGGTCAAGACCATCAGCGGGATCGCTCTGCACCTGAACCCCGAGCACGCGGATCGCGCCCGGTTGTTCGGCGTAGGCCTGGAGCGCGGGGAGCTCGGTGCGGCACGGCCCGCACCAGGTCGCCCACACGTTGATCAGCGTCGGCTCCCCAGCGACGGCCGAGCCGACGTCGACCGGCTTGCCGTCGGCCTGGCAGCTGCCGGTGATCCCGGCCAGCTGCGCCGGACCGCCCTCGCCTGTCGGGCAGGGCTCGAGCGCCGCGGCGGCGCGCTGCTGCGGATCGACCGGCTTCGCCGCAGGTGGCGGGGCGGGGGCGTCCGTGGCGGCCGTCTGCTGCTCGGCGTCGCGCGGCCAGAGCGCGACCACGCCCAGCACGGCGAGCACCAACACGACGATGGTCCAGCGGATCTCATTCCGGTAGGCGCGCAGATTCACGCCACCGGCTCCTTGGCCGCGGCCTGCTCGATGGTGCTCTCCGGAACTTCCTCAGCCACCCCGGCCAGCTCCAGCAGTCGCGGCGCCTCCGGGCCGCGTACCAGCTTCGCCGCGACGTCCGGCTCGATCGGTCCGGCCCCGAACGACGGGCAGTCCTTGGCCAGCAGGCAGGCCCCGCAGGCGGGCTTGCGGGCGTGGCAGACGCGGCGGCCGTGGAAGATCACCCGGTGCGAGAGCATCGTCCACTCCTTGCGCGGGATGAGCTCACCGATCGCGTGCTCGACTTTGACCGGGTCCTCCTCCGCGGTCCAGCCCCAGCGGCGGACCAACCGGCCGAAGTGGGTGTCCACCGTGATGCCCGGCACGTTGAAGGCGTTGCCCAGGATCACGTTGGCCGTCTTGCGTCCGATTCCGGGCAGCTTCACCAGCTGCTCGAGCTTGGCCGGCACCTCGCCGTCGTACTGCTCGACCAGCGCCGCGCCGAGGCCCATCAGGGAGGCCGCCTTGTTCCGGTAGAAGCCGGTGGAGCGGATCATCTCCTCCAGCTCGGTGCGGTCGGCGCCCGCGTAGTCGGCGGCCGTCGGGTACTTCGCGAACAGCGCTGGGGTGACCTCGTTGACCCGCTTGTCGGTGCACTGCGCGGACAAGATCGTCGCCACGGCGAGTTCCAGCGGCGTGTCGAAGTCCAACTCGCAGTGCGCGTCCGGATACCCTTCGCCGAGAGCGCGCTGGATCCGGCGAGCTCTCCTCACCAGGCCTAGCCGGGTTTCGCCGCCCGCGCGGGACTTGGTCTTCTTGGTTCGAGCCTGATCCGACACCCCACCAGACTACGGATCGGGCGAACGCGGACGGTGGCCGTACCATCACGCCACCGGGGCAACCCCACCCCAGTTGCACCCAGCTCGACGGCATGCGTGAGGATGTAAACATGGTGGCTGCCTGGTTCGTCATCGTCGTGCCGCTCGTGATCATGTTCTTCGCGCTCTTCATGGAGCGCGTGGAGGCCCGCCTGCGGCACGTGGCGGTGCAGGAGAACGAGGTGGAAGAGCTGCTGGAGAACGCCCGTCCCGACGAGGTTCGGGCGCTGTTCCGGCAAGGTATTGGACGAGCGCTGGAGTTGTTCCAGCTTCGCAGGGTGGGACGCGCCGGTAGGCTGCGTACTCGCCGTTCGCGCGACCAGTCTTAGAATTGCTGGTAGTGATCGGCGGCACAACGCCAGACGCGCGCACGCGGGTCCGGCACTACAGCAAGCCGCCGCGTCTCAACATGGAGGGACGAGGTGGACGAGACCCTGGCCCGGGCCGGCATCTTCCAAGGAGTGGAGCCGGCCGCGGCGGAGGCCCTGGCACAGTCGCTGGAACCAGTCGAGTTCCCGCGCGGGCACGTGATCTTCGCCGAGGGCGAGCCGGGTGACCGGCTTTACATTATTCAGTCCGGCAAGGTGAAGCTCGGGCGCAAGTCCCCCGACGGCAGGGAGAACCTGCTGGCGATCATGGGACCTTCGGACATGTTCGGCGAGCTGTCCATCTTCGACCCCGGCCCGCGGACGTCTACGGCGACCACGGTGACCGAGGTCCGCGCGCTGAGCATGGACCGCTCGGCACTGCGGCAGTGGATCAGCACACGTCCGGAGATCGCCGAGCAGCTGCTCCGCGTGGTGGCCCGCCGCTTGCGGCGCACCAACGGCATGCTGGCGGACCTGATCTTCACCGACGTTCCTGGCCGCGTCGCCAAGGCGCTGTTGCAGCTCGCGCAGCGCTTCGGCAGCCAGGAAGCGGGTCTGCTGCGGGTCACCCACGACCTGACGCAGGAAGAGATCGCGCAGTACGTCGGTGCTTCTCGGGAGACCGTGAACAAGGCGCTGGCGGACTTCGCGCACCGCGGTTGGCTGCGGCTCGAGGGCAAGAGCGTGCTCATCCTCGACCCGGAGCGGCTCGCTCGCCGCGCCCGCTGAGCGGCGCTCAGACGCGCGTGAACTGACGCGCGTCGGCCGACGGATCCGGGACTCCTTCCCGGATTCTTCAGTCGACGCGCGTTTTTTCGCGCCCGGAAAACCTGATTTCCCGCCCCGATGTCGGCCTCGCCTGATAAGACCTTGATCAGCTGGCGAGAGGGGTGCGTGTACTTGATCTTGTACGTCGTTGTGCCCGTGCTGATCCTGCTGGGCGCGATCGCCGTTCATCGGCGGGATGCGCGGCGGGGCCGCCGTGATGCGCGGACGCCGGACGGCAAGCCACTGCGCAGCAGCAGCGGCTGGGTGGGTACCGACAGCCACCACCTCCACCACGACAGCGGCTGGAGCGGCGGCGGTTGGGACAGCGGAGGCGGCAGCTTCAGCTGCGATTCCGGCGACTCCGGTGGCGGCGGTGACTCAGGCGGCGGCTGCGACTGACGTCGGACGTGTGAAGAGGCTGGGCGCCACCCCCGACGCGGCGCTCCAGCCTCTTCAACTGCGCGTGATTGATCCCCCGACGACCAACCACGCTCCCCCGATCCTCCGATGCGTCGGCCCCGAATCCTCGACACCGGAGGAAAGCTTTTCTCGACGATGCTGGACGACGGGTGCCGCCAGCAAGGTGCTCTCACTTTCCAGGACGTAGCTAGCCAGAGCTCGGTTTCAGAGTTCACCCGTTCCGGCTACCTACTTGTTAGTGTGCCGCGACCCGGCGAACTGCGTATCGGGTCAAAAGTCCCCATTTGCCGCTGGTGAGGCGAATTACCCCGCACCAAGTTGGTACCAGCGTACCAATATCTGGATACTGGTTCTCGTGTCCCAATCCGCGTCCCTCGCCGACTACCGCACCGCCCTGACCGCACCCGGCGCCCGAGGACCGGTCATCACCTCGCTGCTGGGTCGCCTGCCGATCGCCATGGTCGGTCTCGCCCTGATGCTCTACGTGCAGCGCGAGACCGGATCCTTCGCCGCCGCCGGACTCGTGTCCGCGGGTGCGCTGATCGGCGTCGCCTGCGGCTCGGTCGCACAGGGCCGGATCATGGACCGGATCGGGCCGACGAAGCCGCTGTACGTGATGTCCGCGGTGTTCGCGGCGATGGTGACCGTCGAGGTCGTGGTCATCGAGATGCACGCCCCGGTGGCGCTGATGACCGCGCTGGCGTTCCTGGTCGGGGCCAGCGAGCCGATGGTCGGTCCGGCCTCGCGAGCCCTGTGGGCGCAGCTGCTGCCGCCAGGTTCCGCTCGCAGCGCCGCGTACGCCTACGAGGCAATCAGCATGGAGGTGTTCTTCATCCTCGGACCGGGGCTGGCCGGGCTGATGGTCGCCATGCCGTGGCCGGGGACCGGCGTCGTCGTCGGCGCGGCGTGCATGGTGCTCGGCAGCGTCGGCTTCGCCTCAACGCGTGCCGCTCGTGCCCTGCGGCCGGAGCCCTCGGCGGGCAGCACGAGCCTGCTCGGCGCGATCGCCAGCCCGGGCATGCGGACGGTGGCGATCGCTGCGCTGGGCTTCGGCACCCTGATCGGATTCATCGAGGTCGGCGTGCCGGCGGCGGCGGTCGAGGCGGGCTACCCGACCGTCGGCGGTCTGCTGCTGAGCGTGTTGTCGGTCAGCTCGGTGATCGTGGGCGTCCTCTACGGGCTGCGCCCGTGGCCGCGGCCGATGCACCTGCGGCTGCCCGCGCTGCTGTTCGGCTTCGCCGGGCTGATCACGCTGCTGGCCCTGCCAGGCACGCTCTGGGGCCTGTGCATCGCACTGCTGGTGGCAGGCAGTCTGATCACGCCGCAGTCCACGGCCCACTCGATGGCCATCGAGGTCGCCGCGCCGGAAGGCACCGCTACCGAGGCCTTTGGCTGGGTGGTCACCTCGGTGACGCTCGGCGCGGCCATCGGCCAGTCGGTAAGCGGCCAGCTGGTCGAGCTCAGCGGCCCGGCGGCGTCGTTCCTGACCGCGAGCGCGGTGGGCGTCGTCCTCGCGGCCGTCCTCTGGCTGCGCCGCCGCACCCTCATCCCGGCGACGACCCGCGACGAAGTCTCCCTCGCTGGGGTCTGATCGCCCCCCGCCCCTCCTCCTCCTGACTCCAAGACCGAGCTCTGACGACCTCGCTCCGTAACCGAAACGATCACTCGGACAGCGGTGACGAGGGATTCCAGCACGGACCAGGATGGGCAAGCACAACCGGAAACGGTCAAGTGCGCTGGGGAACCACACCGATCCACTCTGGGGGAGGAGGGACGGTCGGACACCGACCGGCCACCGGTGGCAGAGATTTCGTCATGGCCCAACGGGACCCTGCTCGGAAAACTCGAGCCGAAGAAGCGCAACGCGCTCCTGAAGCTGGGAGTGAGGAAGACCTACGGGAGCAACGAAAAGATCTTGTTCCAGGGCGAGGAATCATCGCACGTAGTCTTGCTGCTGCAAGGCGTTGTCAAAGTGACCGCTGTTCGGGAGAACGGGGCCAAGACGCTGCTGGCGGTGCGCTTCGGCGGCGATCTCGTCGGCGAGATGGGCGTGCTGGAGAAGCGCGAGCGGTCCGCGACTGTGACTTCCTGCATTGACACCGTCGTGCGGCGAATCGAATCCACCGAACTCGAACGATTCCTGAGCCAGGATCCCATGGTTGCCCTCCAGATCACCCGCGTGATCAGTGAGCGACTCCGGTGGGCCAACGACCGCCGGATCGATTTCGCGGCGCACGATGCTGAGACCCGGGTGGTCCGGGTGCTCCTGCAGATCGCAGAAACCTACGGTCGGTACTACCGCAGCACCGAACCGAGAGAGATTCCGTTGTGCCAAGAGGACCTTGCGACCCTGGCCGGTGCTCGACTTCGAACCACCCAGTCGACCCTGCGAAAGCTGGAGACGCAGAACGTGATCGAGCGAGGTTACCGCAAAGTAATGATCACGAACCCCGCCCAGCTACATGCAGTTATGAAAAAACTTAGCGAGAACCCGCAGTAGTGCGGCATTTTCGCCCGTTCGTCGTAGCACAGTTCCCTTTCGCATAGCTGTATGTGTTCATCAGTTGTGAGGAAGGGCCATAAGGGTGAAGTCAACTGGAATCCGTCGACGGCTCTGTGTAGCCGTCGACGTGGAGAACTACGGCGGTCAGGACGATCGGCGACAGCACGCAATCCAGGAGAGCGTGCTGTCAGTCCTCGACGAAGCGGCCACACGAGCGGAGTTGCACCGGGACCACTGGGAACGACAACCCCAGGGAGATGGTGAGCTCGCCGTCCTTCCCGAGACCGAACCAGAGCCGCGGTTGATCGACGACTACCTCCGAGAACTCAGATTCGCGCTCGACCGGCACAACCAGAACCTGCGACAAAGCGCCCGGCTTCGCCTGCGGCTCGCGATTCACTTCGGCGTCGCAATCCCCGCCAGCAACGGCTTCTCCGGCCAGGCCGCTGTGGTCGTGAGCAGACTGCGTGACTCCCAGCCGCTGCGGCAGGCGCTGGCGGCAGCGATCGACGCTGATCTGGTTGTCATGCTTTCGGACCGCCTCTACCAGGAAACGGTCAAGCAGGGGCACACCTCGCTGCGGCCTGATGAACTGCGCCAGGTCTCCGTCCAGGAGAAGACCTTCGCGGACAAGGCGTGGATCTACGTGCCGAGTGACGACGTGCACCGGCTGCCTGCACTCGACGAACCGCGCAACCGGGAAGCGGACAAGGCGAACCGTCCCGAACCGACGGTGGTCAACGAGTTCCACGGCACCGTGCAGGCCGAGCACGCCACGTTCGGCGTGTCCTACTGAGAGCGGTGCTTCGAATGTCCGAAGACGATGTCCACCCCAACCCAACCGACCCCGCTCCCACGCCGCCCCAGGGGACACCAGAACCGAACGCGGAAGCCGATCAGCCGATCACCGACGCTGACTTCGCTGAGCTGCGGCGAACGTCACAGGTCATAAACCAGTTCTACGGCAACGTCGATGCCGGGAGCGCCCAGTTCGGGGTCACGATCGGGGTATCGGCACGTCGCGTGACAGGACCCGTCGATGACACGCAAGTGCAGCAGGCTCATGAGCATTTCATTGCCCCGCCGCGGCACGGTGACGCAACCACCGTTCTTCTCAAGAAACACGTCGTGTTCCTGGCAGGGCCGGAGAACTCCGGCAGGACGACCAGTGCGATCGTCCTCCTCCACAGTGCCCTGGACGACCTGCAAGAGCCGCTGATCGGCCTTTCCCCCGCGATGACGTTGGCCAAGCTCAGCGAGTACCCCCACTTCAAGTCAGGCCGGGGGTATCTGGTTCGTGGCTGGGTCGACGATGCCCAGCCGGTGTCTGTACAGCAATTCGAGTTGGCACGGTTGTCCGACCGGCTCCGAGCCAGTGGCTCGTTCCTCGTACTGGTCACCGACTCCGCTCGCGTGCAACACCAAGAGCTCGAAGCCTGGGTGATCGGTTGGGAGCCCCCCGCTGCCGGAGCGCTCTTCGATGAGTACGCCTCGCCAGAACCAGACCCCCGGGCGCGGAAGCGCGCTCTGGAACTCAGCACCCCTGAAGAGGTAGTTGCCTTCGCAGAAGCCATGTCGGACGGCTTGGAAGCCGCGCTCTCGCGGCTCGGCAACTCCGCCTCGCAACAGGTCTCGGACTGGTTCGACAGCGAGCCTGATCGACGCCGAACGCTGGAGGTCGCGGCACTGGCCTTCGCGCACGGCCTACCGGATCGCACCTTCGAGGCCATCTTCGAGCGCCTGCACGAGATCGCGAATCCGACCCCGGTCAGCGAGCTCTCGCAGACCGGGCTGCGTCAGTCCCGGGCAGACCGGAGCGACCATCCGTTGATCACCACGACCAGGGAGATCCAAGGACCAAGCGGTCTCGTTGGTGAGCGCAGGTTGGTATTTCGGTCCGTCGAACACCGCCAGCAGGTCATCGCCGAGCTCGTCAACCGGTACGGCTTCGAACTGTGGGAACCGATCCGCACCTGGCTGCACGAGCTGGCCTCCGAACCTCCCCTTTCCGAGCTGCACTTCCAGATAGCTCTCGGTGTCAGCCTGCTCGCGAAGTACTCGCCGTCCGAAGCGGAGCAGGACTTCCTGTCACAGTGGGCGGACGGCGCGGTGGTCGCTCGGTTGACCGCGACGCACGTGCTGACCTGGATGTGCACGGACGATTCGCTTGCTCCACAAGCGCTTCGCATCGCGTTGTCCTGGGTGTCTAACGCAGGTCCTCGTCGCGCCATGACGGCTGCGACCGCGCTCGGCGGCGAGATCGGTTCCCGCTACCCCACAGACGCCATGCGTGTCTTGTGGTTCCTGGCCTCACGAAGCCAACGGATCGCAGACGCCGCACGAATCTCGCTGGGCCTCCTGGTCGCCTCGTCGGTCGACGGCGCCGCAGACATCAGCCACATCCTCAGCATGCTCCGCAAGCTCGTCCGTCAGGACATCGCCGGCGGAACCGAGTTCCGCCGAAGCCGACTCGCGTTGACTGCGCTGCTCGCTGTGCTCTCCCGTAGCTGCGCCGGCTCCGATGAACCGATCGCATCGTACGTCCTGCGAAGGCAACCAGACTGCGTCGATGCAGTCGGTGAGATCTGGCGTTGGGTGCTGTGGAGCGGTTCGCACCGTGGACGGGCCATTCGTGCGCTTCAACGGGCGCTGGACGCGCTGGCCGAACACGGCGGCACGCAGCCCGTCGTGGTGGAACTGGGCCGGGTGATCCGAGAAGGGATGCCCGCTCCCCAGCTGGAGTTGTTGCGCCGCGATCTCAACTTCGCGCTGTCGAGCTGTGTCTCCGCGGCTGCCTTTTTGTCGAGTTTGGACTCCCGGGCGATCAACGCCTGACCTCTGGAAGGAGCAACCAGATGAATTCACCGAACTACCCTGTGGTTGCCGAGCATCCGCTCCGGCCAGCACGGCGGCGTATGCTCCTCGGAGGCAAGCGGGAACTCACCGAACTGCCCGCCCAAGAACCGGGAACTGTCCTGGTGTTCGAAGTAAACGGGCATTTCGAAGCGTTTCGCGAGCGCCGCCACCTGACCGGAACTGAAGAAGCAGTCGTCTCAGCCGTCACCGTCAGCGTGGTGGATGTTCGCCAGCGGTTGGTCACGGCCCGACTAACCATCCCGTCCAACAGCCCGGCGGACGACTTCACCGTCGAAGCGGTCTTCCGAGCGAAGGTGACCAAGCCGGAGTCAGTCGCCGCTGCCGGGCTGACCGACATCACTGCCACGCTGCACAGCCACCTGAGTCAGGACCAGGATCTGCTCGCGCTGGGGCTCCAGTGCGGAGTCGAGGACATAAACGAGGTCCGGAGTGTGGTGCGCCGCAGGGTCATGGCGTTCTGCAAGGTCGTACCGCCGCGGATCGACGGCATGGACGTGGCGCTGTGCGAAGTGCGCGTTCCGACGCCGAATCCGCTGCGCGAGCACTCCACCGTCGTACGTGACGAGCGGTGGAGCCAAGATCTCGCGGAGCTGCGGCAGGCGTTCGAGCAACGGGACGTCGAACGGGTCCACACGCTGTTGGAAGGCGGCCCGAGCATGATCACCGCACTCGGTATCAGCCGTCGGGAGATCCACACCTCCGACGCGGTGCGCGACGCATCTGAAGCAGAAGAACGGCGGCGCAAGTACGTGCTCGAACTGCTCGGTGCACTACCGGACGGCTACCTCGACTCCCTGCCCATCGATCCCATGCAGTTCGTGACCGCCCTCAGCACCAGCCTGCGCCCGGATGCGACCGGAAACCCCGCGTTGGAGCAGGACGCGAGGCCAGGAGCGTTGCGTCGCGGACGGGAGCCTCTGGACGAGCCACCAATTCTCGACGAGGACGGGCAGCCGTGATCCAAAACTGGAAAACCGCTGTTCGGCGGCTATGGAACCGAACACTCACGGCAGACCACGGCAGGAAGCTCCGGGTGTTGGCCGGTGTGGACGAGAAGGTGCTCGACGCGGTACCCCACAATCGAGCCCGTTACACCGGTGTAGGCGGGGTCGTGCTCAGCACTGCGGTCATCGCAGGTCTTTCCATGACCTTCGCGCTCAGCCAGGTGCTCGGTGGGTTCAACCCGCTGATTCTAATCCCGGCACTGATTTGGTCGGTCGTGGTGTTGAATCTCGACAGGTGGTTGATCACAAGCTCAACCGATACCCGGTGGGGTCGCCGCACTGCGACGCTGGTGCCACGACTTCTGGTTGCCGTCCTGCTCGGCGTCGTCATCGCTGAACCCATGGTGCTGCGCCTGTTCGAGAGTGCGGTCGAGCAACACGTCAACGATGACCGGGACCGGCAAGTGCGCGAGCTGGTAGACGGACTCGTCCGGTGCAACCCGTTGCCGGGCGGCCCGGAACCGCTGGCTATCGCGGTGGACTGCGCCGGCAAGGCCTTCAGCCTCGGCATCGATCCAACTGCGATCTCGGACGAACTCGGCGCCACCGAACAACAGGCAACCAGCCTGACAGCGAGCATCCGCGCGGACAGCGACCGTCTGGCCGATCTAGAACGCCTGGCACGGCTGGAGTGCACCGGCGCAGTCGGTCCGGGCTTGACCGGGGTGCCAGGAGAGGGCAGGGACTGCCTGCGGCTGCGTGAGCAAGCCGATGAATTCCGCACGAGCAACCCCATCGAGCCACGCGTCGCCATGCTCGGCAGCCTGAACGCGCGCGTTGCCGAGCTACGCAACCAGGCCAGTACGACCCAAGGCGACTACCAGCAGGCGCGCGACGCAGAAATCCAGCGGCAACGTGATGAGCTGCAGTCCCACCAGCAGGAAATCGGTTTGTTGGAGCGCTTTCAGGCTCTGGACGAGTTGACCCGACAGAACTCGTTCTTGTGGGGTGCAAGCTGGATGATCCGGTTTCTGTTCATCGCGCTCGACTGCCTGCCCATTTTGGTCAAGTTGCTCGGTGGCACCAGCGCTTACGACCGGCTGGTGGAAACCCGCACCACGAGCCACGAGCGCATCCACACCGAGCTCGTACGAAGCACTGAGGAGGCTGTTCTGGGCGAACTCGACCTCCGAAGACACGAAAAACAGCTGGAGCAGCAGAAAGACCGGGAGCGGCTGGATCTGGCCATGCGAAAGCACGACGCCGGGATCACCCACCAGATCAACGAAACGATCGCAGCAGTTGCCGCCCGCATCGATCCCGAAGCCGCTGAGCAGACCAACGGTCACCGAGTCCCCGGAAACTGATCGTGGCTGGAACTGAGGACGCTTGGAAGGCACTGCAGCAAGCCAACGACTGGATCAAGGTTGCGGACGCGAAGGCCGCAGCAGCACTTGCCGGTAGTGGAGTACTGGGAGGCCTGCTCGTCCGCGGTTTCCCGCGACTCGGTGAATGGCAGCACGCCCCGTGGCGCGCGAGTTTCATACTCGCAGGCTTCGTGATGGTCAGCGCGAGCGCGCTGCTCGCGCTGAGCGTAGTCCTGCCACGACTCCGCAATACCGGGCAGAACTCAACGATCTTCTTCGGGCACATCGCGCTGCGCTACCGGGATGTTCACAACTTCAAGGCCTCGTTTCTGCCTGCTCTAGACCGCGAAGCCCAGTTGCGGGAACTGCTCGCGGAACAGCTTTGGTCGAACAGTCGAGTCGCCCAGCGCAAGCTCCGAACGGTGTCGGTCTCCGTCTGGTTGCTCGGCGCCGCCCTCGCTATGGCAGCCATCGCAGGCATCATGCACTGACGTACGCCCGTCCCTCTCAACAACTTCACACCGCTTACACGTTTTCCTGGAGGTAGGTGAGCTGGGCCTGGACCGTGAGGTCCGCTGCCGGCCAGACCGATCGGTCGACGTCGGCGTAGACGACCTCCACCACTTGGCGCGGGGTGACGTCTGGGCCGAGGTCGGCGAGAGCCTCGCGGACCTGCTCCAGGCGCTGCTGGCGGTGCTGCAGGTAGTGCGTCGCGATCGCTCGGACGTCCGGGAGGTCCGGGCCGTGACCGGGGAGCACGCGCATGCCTTCGGGCAGATCGGCGAGGCGGCGCAGCGAGGCGAGGTAGGAGGCCAGGTGGCCATCCGGGTGGGCGACCACCGTCGTGCCCCGGCCCAGGACGCTGTCGCCGGTGAACACCGCCGGTTCGTCGTGGTCGACCGCGAAGCAGACCGAGTCAGCGGTGTGGCCCGGCGTGGCCAGCACGCGCAGCCCCACGCCGCCCACGTCGATGACCTCGCCGTCCTGGAGCGGCTCCGCTCCCCGGCACAGCGCCGGGTCCAGGGCTCGCACCGGCGCGCCGGTCAGCTCGACGATCTGCGCGACGCCGTCGGTGTGGTCGGGGTGGTGGTGAGTCAGCAGCACCAGCGACACCGGGCCGTGGTCCGCGACAAGCCACAGGTGCTCGGCGTCGTCCGGGCCCGGGTCGATCACCACTCGGCCAGCGGCGTCCCCCACCAGCCAGGTGTTGGTGCCGTCCAGGGTCATCGGCGAGGGGTTCTGCGCCAGCAGCACCGAGGCGTACCGGGTGACCGGACGCAGGGCTGCGTAAGCGGGGTGCTCGGTCACTTCGCCTCCTCGAACCCGGGCTCGCCTGGCAGCAGCACGTACCAGCGGCCGTCGCGCTTGACCAGCTTCGGGATGATCTTGCCCATGGTGGTTCGCTCGGCCTCCAGCGCGGCGGACACGCTGGCGTGCTCAGCGAGTTCTTGCAGCGTCGCGCGGGTCGGCGGGAGCAACTGGCACCTGCCCTCCGCGAAGTCCGCCAGTGCCTGCTCCGGCGTCGCCCAGTACGCCTCGACCGCCTCGGACGTCCTGGCGTCGGCGTGCTGGCCGGTGGGCATCGCGGCGAGGAAGAAGCGCGTGTCGTAGCGACGCGGTTCGCCCTCCGGGGTCACCCAGTTCGACCACGGGCGGAGCAGGTCCGCGCGAAGCACCAGGTCCTCGCGGGCCAGGAACTCCGCCAGCGACAGGTCGCGGGCGACGAGCCCGGCGCGGGCCTCGGCGTAGTGGCTGGTGTCGCAGACCAGCGTCGACGCGTCCGGACCGGCGAGCAGCACGCCGGACTCCTCGAACGTCTCGCGCACGGCCGCGCACACAAGCGCCCGCGCGGTTTCCGGGGAGCAGCCGAACCGCTCGGCCCACCAGTCCGGTTCGGGCCCGTGCCAGGAAACCGAGATGTCCGCGTCGCGCGGATCGACCCCACCACCGGGGAAGACGGTCATCCCGGCGGCGAAGGCCATCGCCTTCACCCGTTTTTGCAGGAAGACCTCGGGCCCCGCAGAGCCGTCCCGGACCAGCATCACGGTCGCCGCGTCCTTCGGGACCACCGGTCGGTCCGACGGCGTTTCGGGCACGAATCCCGTTGGCAGGGACCGATCTCCGGGGTCTAGCACCATGCCGGACACCCTATGCCGGAAAGCGCGGATGTCCACCAGCTCGTGGTCCACAGCTCCCGTCGGACCCCCCAACTGCCGTAACCGCAATGGGTCATCGGCACCATTGGCGGCATGGACGAAGCACTGCGGGTCGGGGTTGTCGGAGCAGGACCTTGGGCGCACCGGGTCCACGCACCAGGGCTGCACGCGCACCCGGAGACGCGTTTGACGACGGTGTGGGCGCGGCGGCCCGATTCGGCCAAGACCCTCGCCGGTGAGCACGGCGCGGAAGTCGCGGCCAGCTTCGACGAGCTGCTCGAATCCGTCGACGCCGTTGCGTTCGCCGTGCCGCCGTCGGTGCAGGCCGAGCTGGCGCCGCGAGCGGCTCGCGCGGGCAAGCACCTGGTCCTGGAGAAGCCGCTGGCCGACGACCAGGCCGGGGCCGAGGAGATCGTCGAGGCAGTGACCGAGTCCGGCGTGGCGGCGCTGATGATGCTCACCCGCCGGTTCGCCCCGGAAGTCCAGAACTGGCTGGCTGAGCTGCAGGAACTCGGCGGTTTGCAGGGCGGCACCGGTCGCTGGCTGGCCGGCGGGCTGCTGGCCGGCGACTACGCGGCCTCCGAGTGGCGACAGGAGGACGACGGCGCGCTGATCGACGCAGGTCCGCACGCGATCGACCTGCTCGACGCGGCGCTCGGCGACATCGAAGAGGTGCACTTCGCGCACCGCGGCGACGACGGACTCTGGCAGCTGGTGTTCGGCCACGAAGGCGGCGCGACCAGCACGCTCACCCTCTCGCTGCGCATGCCGGTCCAACCGTCACTGGTGGACTTCGCGGTGTACGGCGAGCACGGCTGCTTCCCGCTGACGGGCCGCCGCACGGCAGCCCGCGACTGCTACGCCCAGCTACTCGACGACCTGCTGTCGATGATCCGCGAAGAACGCACGAACCACCCCTGCGACGTCCACCGAGGCCGCCACCTGCAACGAGTCCTCGCCAACGTCCTCAAAGCCCGCTGACCGAGCCGTCACCCGGGGCGTGGTCAATTTCTCGCGAAATTGACCACGCATCGATGTCCGGGAACGCGGGCTGGGCAGCCACGCCGCGCTCACCGGCGTCGCCGAACTGAACCTTGGGATATGACATCGCGGATGCGC
>NZ_JBSFBZ010000091.1:0-18658 GCF_053593195.1 Saccharopolyspora sp. NPDC002376 | reverse complement strand
AGCCCGTTTGCCGTGTATTGGACATACATAAAAACGGGATCCCGCAGCCAGGCGGCGTCTGAGGTTCCGCCACCCGCACCGCCACGCAAAACGAGGATGGAAAACCTCAGTGCCCGGTCACGGTTCGTTCGCGTTCGCCAGCAGCACGTCGACCAGTCCGCCGATGTCCTGCACCCCGGCGAAGCTCTCCGCCTGCAGCTCCAGCCCGATGGCGTCGAGCGATCCGACGACCACGTCCATCCGGTCCAGCGAGTCGCAGCCCAGGTCGGTCATGCTGCGGTCCTCGCAGATCTCGGCCGGGTCGATGTCCGAGCGCACCGACAGGATGGTTCCGCGCACCACCGCGAAGACCTCTTCCCTGGTCAGCACGGCATCCCCTACGCGTTCGCGGCGAGGTGTTTGACGAACGCCTCGGGCGTGCCGTGCTCGTAGAGGGATTCGACTGTCTCGGCGACGCCGAGCTCGGTCTTGAGCATCGCGACGTACTCCACCGCGAGGATGGAATCCAGGCCCAGCTCGGTGAAGCTGGTCGCCACATCGATCTTGCTCACCTCCACGTAGAGCACCTCGGCCAGCAACGCCAGCGCTGTGCTCTCCACGGAAGTCTTGGTCTCGCCGCTCATCCGGTTCTCCCCGCTTTCCACTAGCGTTTGATTCCTTCGTTGCGACCCTCGACATGCCCGGCCGACGCGGGCCGCCGCAAGCGCGCAGCGCTTAACCCACCTACTGCGCTTGCACCGCCACGCAAAACGAGCCTGGAATCGATTCTTCAGTTCCCGCCCTGCCACCTGATCGCGGCGCAGGCCGACAGCTCCCCCGCCCCGGCGAATCCGGCGAGCACCACCAGCGATCCGGGCGCGATCCGGTCGGCCCGCAGCGCGTGGTCGAGGCTGACCGGCACGCCGGCGCCGAAGAGGTTCCCGTAGGAGTCGAAGGTGTCGAAGTGCTTGGCCGGGTCGATTCCCAGGTCCCGCGACCAGTTCCGCAGCAGCAGCCGGTTCGGTTGGTTGGTGATCAGCAGATCGACGTCGGCGACGTCGTGCCCGATGCGGCTGAGCACCTCGCGGACCACCTCGGGCACGATCTTGGTGCCGCGTTCGACGACGTTCTGCGCCTTGGTGTTGTCGAACCCGACGTCCATCTCCGCGGTGCCCGGTTCCCAGTACAACCGGCCGTCGGCGAGGGTGATGTTGACATCCGGCGCGAACTCCGGGTGGTGCTGCACCTTCGTGGCCAGGATCGGCGATTCCTCCGATGCTGCCACCAGCGCCACCGCCGCGCCGTCGCCCGGCACCGACGCGTGCGCGGAGGTCCGCACGCCGGGCTGGGTGAAGATCTTGCCCACGTTCTGCGACACGCACAGCAGAGCGGTCCTGGCCCCCTGCTCCTGGAGCATCTTGCGCGCCAGGTCGAGCATGTGCGGGAAAACCACGCAGTGTCCATTGTGTAGGTCCACTATGGACTCCGGTTGCGCGCCGAGCCGTCGTGCTACCTCCGCGCCCGAGCCCAGGAATGGCACGTCCGGGAGCGCGTTGTAGGTGATCAGGACGTCAACGTCGCGGAGCACACCGGTTCCGTGCCGCTCGGCCAACGCGTGCGCGGCCTGCTCGATGAGGTCGGCCCCGGTCTGCTCCCGCGAGGCGTACCGGCGGAACTCCGGGGCCCGGAACATCGGGTTGCGCAGCAGCGGGTCGTCCGGCCGCGAGTGCTGCTCGAAGTACTCGCGACCGACCTGGTTCGGCGGCTGGTAGCTGGCGACGTCGATCAGGCTGACCGGCTTCACCGCGCGACCCCCGGGACGATCGGGATTCCGTTGCGGTGCCGGTGTTCGAGGATGGCCTTGGTGTTGTCCATCTCGATCCGGTGGCCGGCGTTGAAGTACCGCCACAGCTCACCGACCCACACCCGGTCCGGGCCGGGCACCTTCTCCGGGTACGGGTTCTCGGCGTAGTACGGGTGGTGGCAGTTGGTCATCATCACCACCGACCCCGGCTTCTTGAGCACCAGCTCGGCGGGCAGGACGCGGAAGAGGTAGATCATCCACAGCTCCTCGCCCTGGTCCCAGGCGGCGTGGTAGTCGATGGTCATCGCGTCCGGGTTGGACTCGATGCGCAGGAAGATCCGGGTCATCTCGTCCACCCGGTCCCAGCCCACGTGCAGCCCGGTGTCGTCGACCGGCTGCAGTCCCCGCACGCTGAAGGTGTACTCCTCCTGGCTATGCACGTCGGCCAGGTAGTCGAACACGTCGCGGGGCGGGCAGTCGATGTAGGTGTGCAGGGTGCAGAAGTCCCCGTAGACCTCCTCGTGCGGGTAGGAGTCCTTGGTGGTCTTCTTCGCCTGCTCGACGATCTCGGCCATGGACCGGGTCTCGCAGCGGGCCAGCCCTGGGATCTCGGCCAGTTCTTCGTCGGAAACCCTCACTTCGGCGATGTCCTCTCGGTCGATTCAGTCGGCACGAACGGCAGGTAGGGCGGCATCTCGTCGGGGCGCATCTCGACCGACACCAGCGACGGACCGGGGGTATCGGTGCTCGCGGCCAGGAAGGCCCGCAGCTCGTCGAGGGTCCGGACGGTCCGCGCCCGGATGGACGGGAACATCGCGGCGATCCCCGCACCGATGTCGCTGTCCCGGAAGGCGTTGTAGGTGTGTCCGCCGCCGTAGAACAGCTCCTCGCGCGACTTGCAGGCCGCGTGCGAGTTGTTGTTGAAGATCACGAAGGTGACCGGCAGGTCGTGCTCGACCGCGGTGTGCACCTCCATGCCGTGCATGTAGAACGAGCCGTCGCCGGCCAGCACGAAGGTGCGCCGCCCGGTGGCGAACGCCGCGCCGAGTCCGGCGCCGAAGCTGAAGCCCATGCCGCCCATGCCCAGTGCGAGCAGGTAGCGACCGCGGGCGGGCGCCGGGAGGAAGTGCAGGACGCCGCACCCGGTGTTGCCCGCGTCGGAGACCACTACCGCGTCGTCCGGCACGGCATCCGCGATCGTCCCGACGACCTCTCGCAACGCGATCCGGTCGCCTTCGGTCCGCTCGTGCGGCAGGAAATCCAGCCCGTCGTGGGGCGGTGTTGCCGGTGGCTCCCCGGACAGCTGCTGTGCGGCCAACCGCAAGCTGGCTCGCAGCTCACCAGTTTCGAGCAGCGCCTCGTCGCCGACGTGGGGAGCCTGCCGGTCGAAGCAGACGATCTCCGTGCCCTCCAACGAAGTTTCCAGCCCGGCTCGAGCCACTTGCGGAAACCTCGTGCCCACCAGGACGAGAGTCCGCGCGCGATCCAGGCAGTGCCGCACGCTGGGATGCCCGTTCGCGCCGGCCACCCCGACGAACCGCGGGTCGTGGTTGTCGAAGACGTCCTTGGCGTCCGGCTCCACCGCGACCCACGCGCCGAGGCTCGCAGCCAAGCGAGCCAGCTCCGCACGCGCGTCCGCGCGCACCACGCCCGAACCGGCCACGATCAACGTCGGCCCGCCGCTCCGAGCGGATTCCAGCGCCCGCAGCACCTGCTCGTCGAGTTCGCCGGACTCCTCGGCCTCGACCGGGAGATCCACCGGCTCCAGCTCGGTCAACGCCTGTTGGACGTCCTTCGGGATCAGCAGAACCGCAGGCCCGCGCTCGCGCTCGGCTATGTGCATCGCGCGCGGCAGCAGGTCGGCGATCTCGTCCGGTTTCTCCACCCGAGCGCAGAACCGCGAGACCGCGGCGAACAGTGCCGGACCGTTCAGCGAGCCGTTGAGCCCGCTCTGGTCCTGGAACGCACCGCGTCCCTCCAGCGAGGTCGGCGGCTGTCCGATCAGGGCGAGCAGCGGGACCCCGGACGCGTAAGCCTCTCCGAGCGCCGGAACGAGGTTGAGCGCCCCACCGCCGGAGGTAGCCGCGACCACGGCCAGGCGGTTGCTCGCCCGGTGGTAGCCCTCGGCCATCGCCCCAGCGGAGAACTCGTGCTTCCCGACGATCCCCGCCACCCGCCCGGAGCCGTGGGAGATCGCGTCGTAGAGGTCTTCGACGTTGGCCCCGTGCACGCCGAAGACGTGCCGCACACCAGCGGAATCGAGGTGGTCGACGATGCGGTCCACGACCCGCTTGCGCTCAGCGTCCGGCATTGACCACCTCCGCGAGAATCCCCAAACCCTGCTCGATCTCGGCGTGCGTCGCGGTCACCCCGATGCGCATCGAGCGGCGCGCGTGCGGCTCACCGTGCAGGTGCGGCAGGTAGAACGGAGCGGACGGGGCGATGAGCACGCCGCGGTCCTTCAGCTCGTAGAACAACTCCGAAGTGGACGTCTTGAGCTCCGGCAGGTGCAACCAGCGGAACTGCCCGCCGTCGGAGGCGTGCAGCCAGAAAGGCACCCGCAGCCGCTCGTCCAGGACTTCCCGGATGAGCTGATGTCGCTGCCGGTAGCTCTCGCGCAGATCGCGGTGGCACAGCTCGAGGTACCGGTCGTCGCGCAGCAGGATCAGCACGGCCAGCTGCACCAGCTGCGGCGGGAACGTGGCGACCTGCGCCTGGAACCCGCCGAACAGCTCGATCAGCGGTTCCGGTGCGATCACGAAACCCAACCGCTCACCGGCCAGCGCGGCCTTCGAGAAGCTCTGGACCAGCACCACGTTGTCCGCCCACGGCATCCCGAGCTCGCGGAAGGCCAGCCCGGGAACCACCGGGGCGTAAGCGTTGTCGACCACCAGCAGGGCACCGACCGCGGCGCATTCCCGGGTCAGTTCGGCCAGCGCCTCGTCGGAGATTACGTTCCCGGCGGGGTTGCTGGGGCGCGAGACCACGACCGCACCGACATCACTGCTCAGAGCGCCGCGCGGCGGGACGTAGCGGAACTCGTCGTCACCCTCGCGCACCACCTCGGCTGGCACCATGTCGTAGGCAACGTCGCGGTGCGTCAGGTACCCGGGGTACTCCGGCCCGAACAGCACCACCTTCCGGCCCCGGTCGGCCATCAGCTCCGAGATGTAGTGGAAGGCGGCTTGCGCGCCGGGCGTGATCAGCACGTTCGAACCCGACACCGGCAGCGAGAACCGCTCGGCGTAGAGGCCCGCGAGCCGCTCGCGCAGTTCCGCGTCCCCGTGCACGCCGTGATACCGGGTGACGCGGCTGGTGAAGCTCGGATCCGACACGGCTGCGCGGAAGGCCTCACGCACGGCATCGGAGATCGCGGGCAGCTCCAGCGGCATGCCGGTCGCCAGGTTGTGCCAGCCCTGGTCGACGGCCAGCAGGTACGGGACGACGTCCTGCCACTTCTCGATCGGTGGGGCGCTGACCGCGGTCATGAGCGGGCCCCGTCCCGGTAGCGGTCAGCGATCCCGCCCGGCAGGTCGAGCCGGCCGATCGGCGAGTAGTCGTAGCGGTCCACCGGGTCCTGCGAGGGCGAGACGATCAGCTCGTTGGCCCCGGCGACGTGCGAGGTGATCTCCTCGCTGGCGAACAGGTAGCCGATGCCGTCGACGAAGGTGCAGCCCAGATCCGTCAGGTTCATCCGCGCACCGTCCACTGTGACCAGTCCGAGGTCGCGAAGCCTGCCGATCTCGGGGGCGAACAGCTCCCCCGCGTCGATGCCGTAGCGCTGCTGCAGCACGTCGAAGTTCACGCCGCCGGAACGGATGCCGAACATGATCGCGCGGCGCACCCGCTCCTCGTCGGGCAACGTGTGCCCCCGCCATACCGGTGCCTTGCCCACGCCGATGGCGTCCATGTACTGCTGGTTGTCGCACACGTTGTAGTACTGGGTGCCGCCGATGTAGCCGAAGCCGCTGACCCCGAGCGCGACCAGGTTGTCCTCCTCGATGGAGTCGAACTTGTTCTGCTGCTGCTGGGAGTGCACCTTGCCCTTGGCGTAGTAGAAGACCGGCCCGCGCACGAATCCGGCCGCGTTGAGCACGTACTCGGCCATGTAGTGCATGCGCAGGCGGTCGGTCGCGTCCGGGAACAGCTCCGGGTTGCGCATGTACTGGCGGGTGATCGGGTCGGACCGCTTGAACATCAGCGGGAAGATGTTGAACTTCTCGATGCCGGCGGCCATCAGCTCGGTGATCGTGTCGTACCAGTTGCGCAGGTTCTGCAGCGGCAGCCCGAAGATCAGGTCGACGTTGAGGTTGTGGATGTCGCGCTGCTCCAGCAGCTCCAGCAACCGGTAGACCTCGGCCCGGCCGTGCCCGCGGTTGAGCTTGGTCAGCACGTCCTCGTCCATCGACTGGATGCCGAAGACCCAGCGGTTGACCCCGCCGGCGGCGATGGCGTCCAGCCGGTCCTCGTAGTCGGGCTGGCGCACCACTCCGGGGTGCAGCTCGAAGGTGATCTCGGTTTCCGGCCGGGTCCGGACGTTCTTCCACAGGTGCTCGAACAGCCGGGAGATCTGCGGCGCCTTCAGGTAGGACGGCGTGCCGCCGCCGAAGTAGATCGACGAAGCGTTCAACCCCTCCGGCGACTCGGCCGAAACCCGTTGCTGCACCGCGGAGATGTCGTCCAGCAACGCCTCCACGTAGCGGTCCACCCAGGAGTCCGCGGCGTTGATCTCTTTGTAGAAGTGGCAGAACGTGCAGTACTGCTCGCAGAACGGGATGTGCAGGTAGACGTTCTGGGAGCTGGTGACGTCCCGGAACACCTCGTGCTCGTCGATGTCGTGCAGGAACTTCAGCGGTGGGTAGGTGCCGACCAGGTAGTACTCCAGCGGCGTGCGGTACACGCCCGCGGCGCGCAGGTCGTCCAGAGCGATCGCGCGCACCTGCTGGTCGGCGTACTCCACCGCCTCGGCGAAGCTGGGCAGAATTCGGTCGCCGCGCGCACCCGGAGCGCTCGGCTGATTCGGTTCCCGCACTGGGTCTCTCCTCCGGCCAGGTCGCCCAGGCCTGTCTGCGTGTCGACTCCCGAACGTCAAGGACGGCAAAACCACGCCTTGACACTTCTGCGGAACTGGAATCCGCGTTGCTACTGTCGACGCACCGCGTTTCACACTATTACCAGTACGCGTTTCAACATTCGTCACGACAAATGCCATCGCCCGCGTTCTAGCACCGCGCTGCGCCATTCCATCGGCCGAACGGACTAATTCATCCCGAACCGCCGAATCGTACGAGTTCGAAACTTCTCCACCTCGGACAAGAAACCCCCAGAAACCTGAACAAAGATTGGCATCAATCCAGGACGGAGGACGATAACCCCAGTTCACGGGCACACTCGTCCGCCGTCGCTCATCAGTCCCCATGGTTCCGCGACCGCCGACCATCGATTTCGTCCAAAGGCGAACTACCGGTCGGCGCGGGCGCTGGAATCAGCCCCCGCAGCAGCTCATCAACATCCAGAAGCCTATGCGCGCCTTCTCGTGATAGTCAACAAGGATTGCGAACACACCCCGCGACCGGGCAATCTTCCTCCCGTTCTTGACAGTCGGACCGTTCACTCGGCAGTGTGAACGAGCCGCGTGATCTGGTCGTGACCTGAGCGTGCGGACTTCGCCGGACGCATTCGAGCTGTCCGGATCAATCGCGTGGGGACAAGGGAGCTATACGTGGATCCAAGCCGTTCCGGCGCCGGCTGTCCCGTGTCGCGGATCGCGGAGGAATTCGACCCGTTCAGCGACGCCTACCAGGAAGATCCGGCGGCGCTGCTCGCACCGGCGCGCGCCCGGGAACCCGTTTTCTACAGCCCGGAGCTCGACCACTGGGTGGTGACCCGGTACCGCGACGTCAAGGAGTTCTTCCGCGACACCAAGAGGTTCTCGGCCTCGAACGCGCTGGAGCCGATCACCCCGCTGGGAGAGAAGGCGCGCGCTCGGCTGGCGGAGTACGACTTCGCACCCGGTCCGGTCCTGGTCAACGAGGACGAACCGGTGCACATGCGGCGCCGCAAGCGCCTCGCACCGCCGCTCGCCGCCGACGAGGTGGCCAAGCTCGAGGGCCGCGTCCGAGACCTGGTCAGCAGCTACGTCGACGCGTTCGTCACCCGCGGCACCGCTGACCTCATCGACGACCTGCTGTGGGAGGTCCCGGCGATCGTCGGCCTGCTGGTGTGCGGTGTGCCGGACGAGGACATCGACCGGGCCCGGCACTACACCATCAAGATGGGCATGTTCACCTGGGGAAAGCCGACCGAGGAGCACCAGGTCGAGATCGCCGACCAGGTCGGCCAGTGGTGGCAGCTGTCCGGGCAGCTGGTGGACCGGCTCAAGCGCGAGGGCGGCCAGGGATGGGTGCCCACCGCCATCGACGTGCACCGCGACGACCCGGAGCTGGTCGACGACAACCACCTGCAGAACATGATGATGAGCGGCCTGGTCGCCGCCCACGAGACGACCACCAACGCCACCGCGAACGCACTGCGATTCCTGCTGTCCCAACGGGATTCGTGGGAGGAGCTGTGCGCGGACCCGGCGCTGATCCCGAACGCGGTCGAGGAGTGCCTGCGCTTCCGCGCATCAGTGCAGTGCTGGCGGCGCAAGGCGCTGGTGGACGTCGAAGTCGACGGCGTCACCATCCCGGCTGGCAGCCGCGTGCTGCTGGTGATCGGCTCGGGCAACCACGACGAGACCGTCTTCGGAAACCCGCACGAACTCGACATCCACCGGCCGAACGCCAAGCGCCACCTCGCCTTCGGCATGGGCGCGCACGCGTGCATCGGTGCCCCGCTGGCCCGGCTGGAGATGCGGATCATCCTCGAAGAACTCACCCACCGGCTGCCGCACATGCGGCTGGTCGACGGCCAGGACTTCGGCTACCTGCACAACGCGTCCTTCCACGGCCCGCGCCACCTGCGCGTCGAGTGGGAGCCCGCGGACAACCCCGTCGACGCCTGACCTTCCCGCGGCAACCCCGCACCCTTCCTGAAACCCCCGGCCGCACAACGAAGTCCGGGCGTTCGGACATCACACGAGGAGCATCATGGCAGCACGTATCGCGGTCGTCGGTGGCGGCGTCGGCGGGTTGAGCAGCGCGATCCTGCTGGCCCGCCGCGGATTCGAGGTGGAGGTCTTCGAACGCGACACTCCCCCGCCCGCCGACCTGGCCGACGTGCAGAGCTGGCCGCGACCCGGCGCACCGCAGTCCCACCACCCGCACGTCTACCTGGGCCTGTTCCGCCGCCTGCTGCGGGAGAACCTGCCCGACGTGCTGCGGGACATGCACGACCACGGCGTGGACGAGCTGCCGTTCAGCGGGATTCGAGGCCCCGTCGAGCCGGGTGACGAGGACCTGGTGATGATGGCGGCACGGCGCAACACACTGGAGTGGGCACTGCACCGCGCAGTGTCCGGGGAAAGCCGGATTCGGCTCCACTCGGGCGTTTCCGTGCAGCTCGCCGAGCCGGTGGACGGTGTGCTCACCGGAGTGCGCACCGCCGCGGGTGTCGTGAACTTCGACGTCGTCATCGACGCGACGGGTGCGCGCTCCAAGGTCGGTCAGCAATACCTGGAAACGGTGTCGGAAGCCGAGTGCGGCAAGGTCTACAACAGTCGCTTCTACGCGCTGCGCGACGGAGTCCAGCGGCCGCCGCTGGAGCACGGTTCGGTCACCGTCGTCGACGGGCTCGGCTACGGCGCGGCGCTTTTCGCCCACGACTGCGGGGTTTTCTCCATCGACATAGGCCGGTTGCCGGAGGACGAGGCGCTGAAGAAGCTGCGCGATCCGGACGCCTTCGACCGCGTGGTGGCGCTGTTCGACAAGTTCGAGCCGTGGTTCGCCGACGGCAAGGCCTCGCCGATCAGCGAAGTGGTACCGATGGCCGGGCTGCGCAACGTGCTGCGCACCCTCAAACCCGACGCGCCGAAGGGCTACTTCCCGCTCGGCGACCGGGTGTGCCTGACGGACCCGACTTTCGGCCGCGGCCTGGCGCTGGCCCTCGCGCACGCCGTGCGCCTCACCGAAACTTTCCGCACGGCCGGCGACGACCTGACCAGGCTCAACGCGCAAACCACGTGGGAACAGGTGGAATTCGTCCGCCCCTGGTTCGACGACGTGGTCGTCCAGGACGTGGCGCGCACCTCGCTGTGGCGCGCGGCGGCAAAGGGTGAGTCGTGGCAGGAGCTGCTCGCCGACGCGCCGCCGAACCCGTTCCTGATGATCGACGCGGAGGAGCACGACCCCGAGCTGGGGCTGGCCGCCCGCCGCTACGTGAGCATGCTGACCAGGACCGTAGACACCACCGAGGTGTACGAGCGGATCCAGGCCATCATGGAACTCTCGGAGGCCGGAGAGCAGGCGGCGTCGACTGCGCCTACCTACACCGACGTCCTCGCGGCGCTGGACGCCTGACCCCCGCGCGTCGGCGCTCACCCGCGCCGACGCGCGAAATTCCCTTACAGCAACCCGGATCAGCCCTGAGCGGCACCGGTGACACTTCGAACGACCACGTCGGCCGCCCCGGCCGGCTGCGAGAGGACGATGGAATGCACGCACTGCTCGGAGCGACCGGCCTGGTCGGCGGACAGGTGGCGGCAGCGCTGCGCAGACGGCGCCTCGCAGTGCGCGCGCTGGTCCGCGATGCCGGCCGCGGCCGGGAACTCGAGGAGCTGGGCTGCGAGCTGGCGGTCGCGGACATCGACGACGTCGACACGCTGGTCGCCGCCTGGACCGGGGTGGACAGCGCGTTCGTCATGCTGCCGACCTACTACGACTCCGCGGACGTCCTCGCCACCTACGACCAGCAGATCGACAAGATCGTCCGCGCCCTCGAGATCGCCAAACCGCCACACGTGGTGGCGTTGTCCGCGGAAGGCTCGGAGATCCCGGAGGGCACTGGGCTGATCCTCACCACGCGAGCGTTCGAGACTGCGCTGCGCGGCACCGGGTTGCCGACCACGGTCGTGCGCTGCCCGCTGTTCATGGAGAACTTCCGCTACGCGGTCGAACCCGCCCGCGAGCACGGCATCCTCCCCAGCTTCCTCGTCCCGCTCGACCGCGAGCACCGCATGGTCTCGGCGGTCGACGTCGGCGAGGCGATCGCGGACGCCCTCGCCGACCCGGCGGATGCCCCGCGGACCAGGTTCGTCTCCGCCCCGCGCGAGTACTCCCCCGCCGACATCGCCAAGACGCTTTCGTCCCTGCTGGACCGACACGTCGAGGCGGTCGAGGTGCCGCGCAGCGAATGGCACGACCAGATGACCGGCATCTCGGGTTGCAGCGCCGATGCAGCCCGCCTGCTCACCGACATGTACGACAGCTTCAACGCGGGCAAGCTCGGCGTCGAACCCGGAGCGGGCAAGGAGATCACCGGCCCCACCACCCTCGAAGCAGCCCTCGCCCACGTCCTCACCTGACCGCCCAGCGTGGTCAGGTCTGCGGGAACACGAGGCATCGAGACTTTCGAGGCGCAGGGCTGCAAGCGGTGTCACGCGGTCGAATGCGCCATCAACGAATGGCTCCGGCTCGTGAAGCACGGGTCGGCCGGTGGAGAGCTCGTAGCGCGAGGCCGAAAGCGGTGACCAGCAGCGCCGTACCTGCCAGTGCGAAAGCCGTTGCCACGACTGGCGCGGTGCTCACGGGCAGCGGTCGGATTCCGGCGAGCACCTCCACGACCACGACGCCGGCGAAGAGCACGTACCCGGAGCTGGCGAGCCGGACGAGGGCGAGGCGGAATCGTTCAGGGCGCTCGGCGAACGACAGCATCCAGGCCAGGAACGGCAGAACGAGCACGCCGTGCATGGTGGCGGCGTGCCCGGGCTTGATACCGGCGGTGAAGGCGAACGCGCCGTCGACGTCACCGCCGATGCGGGAGATGAGCATGCCGCGGGCGAGCATGTACACCCCGAGCGCGAGCGCGACCATCAGCGACGCGAAGCCGACGCGCAGGGCCAACCGCATGCTGGGCGGGATGTCGGGTGCGGGGCGCCACGCCAAGACGGTCGCCGTGGCCAGCGTGGTGATGAGGGCCACCGCGCCACCTGCGGCTCCCACGGCGAGCAATCCCGCACCAGCGCCGGTGACCCCGAAGTGCGACGGCAGGCCCCGCCACGCCTGCACGGTGATCATGCCGACCTCCACGGAGCAGGCGAACGCGAACGCGGCGAGCAACACCGCCCGGGTGCGGGAACGCATCGCCGCGAACGAGAGCACCCAGGTCACTGTGGCCAACGTCAGCCCGAAGGACAGACCGAAGGTGGCCGGCTTGCGCCACGACACCGGCCCGCTCCAGGAACCGCCGGTCATGAGCAGGACGCCGAGGTGGAACAGGCCGCTGGAGATCAAGACCGCGGCGAGCAGGTAGCAAGCGCGCTCGGTCCGGGTTCGGCGCAGGACCGCGGCGGCGAGCGAGCGTGCCATCCTCGCTCCCGCTGGCCCGGCCGTCGCGGCTGCGGATTCCGCCGTCGTCGGCGCGGTGCTGCGCCCTCGATCGTTGCTCGACATGTCCTTCTCCCCTGCTGGTTCGCACGAGCGGCCCGCAACCGAGGTCACGGCCGGTGTACCTGGGTCACTGTTGGCGTGACCGGCGAGTGCGCGGCAACGTCACGGCGGCGAACACCAACCAGATGAGCCCGCCGAAGCGAACGACCGGCACCAAGTAGGCGAAGCCGTCGACGAGCAGGGCGAGCGAGGAGAGCACCCCAGCGGCGGCGAGCACGAGTCCTGCCCAGCTCACGGCGCGCGGCAACAGCCCGGCGAGCAGTCCTGGCACCGAAACGCCGGCCATGAGCAGAGCGAACATCACCGAGTAGGCCGGGCCACCGGCGAGGAACGAAAGATCGGCCAAGGCGCGGGCCAGTGCCGGGCCGGTGTCTGCCGACAGCCGGCTGCTGCTCCAGCTGAACATCGCGCTGAGCACCAAGGCGTTGGCGGCCAGCAATCCACCGGCGAGGGTGATCGCCGAGCCGGGCGCGGTGATGCCCAGCGCCCGCAGCCGCCGGTACAGCACCGCAGCTGTCAGCGCCAGCGGCACCCCGGAAGCGAACAGCAGGAAGGCGCCGAGCTCGATGGTGGCGCTGTGGCCCTGGACGTAGTCGAGGACCTCCAGCCCTGACGCGCCAGGGTGCGGCGTGGATCTGTTGACGACGACGTAGGCGATGGTCAGCACGGCGAGGGCCAGTACCGGCGCCAGCAGTGGTGGGCCGCTCTGAGGGCGACGCGCGGAGCGTTCGGTGCGCTGCGCCGCAGGGGTGGCTGTCATGACATCTCCTCCAGCGTCCATGTACAGCCTAGAATGATTACAAATCAGAACGATTGTCAAGCCGCTATCGTTTGAGGCGAGCACGTTCAGGAGCACGCGGCGCAGCGCCTCTGCGGGGAAGCCACAGCGCGCGAAGAGCAAGTCAGCGCAGGATTCACCACGTCCCGACGTCGTAAGCGGTACCGCCGGCGATGGCCCGGAACTCGTCCGGGTTGGCCACGTCGTGGATGGCTGCGATGCGGCCTTCCACGTCAAGATCAGAGGTGGCGGTGGCGATCACGCGGCCCGTCGCTCAACGGCTGCTGGTCAGGTCCTGACGGATTTGTATCCGGGGTGCACACCGGGCGAGAGACCCTGGTCGCCGGCGATCCGACCGAGCAGCGCTGCGAGCTGTTCACGCTCGCCATCCGTGAGCGTCCGGCACAGCACGTCCTCGCTGCGGCGAGCGGCAATGCCCAACTTCCCCAGCACTTCCAAGCCCTGCTCGGTCAGGTGGAGCGCGTGCAGGCGGCGGTCGTCCGGGTTGCGGCGGCGTTCGATCAGCCCGCGTTCCTCCAGCTTGTCGGCGAACTGCACGAACCGGCTCGGTGGCATGCCCAGGTTGTCGGCGAGTTCGCGTTGGCTGCGACCCGGCTTCCTGGCCAGCATCCAGAGCAGCCCCGCTTGAGGCGGCGTGAGGTCCAGGTCCTCGATGCCCGAAGCGAAATTGGCGGCCGCATGCGTTCCCAGCTGCGCCAACAAGAATCCGACCCCGCTCGGCAGCCGGTGCGGCTCCTGCTTCTTGCCCATGCAAGCATGGTAGACGATCTGTAAACTATATACCGATGGTAATCATTGCCATAGATTAATAATTACAATAGAGAACGGTGAGCGCCTTGCCAGCGCTGGCGTAGCCGGCGGTCGTGGCTGACGATCACGAGTGCTCCGCGGTAGTCGGTTAAGGCGGTTTCCAGCTCCTCGACGAGGTCGGGCGACAGGTGGTTGGTGGGCTCGTCGAGCAGCAGCACGTCCGACGGCTCGCTGACCAGCCGCGCCAGTGCGAGCCGCTGCCGCTGGCCGGCGGACAGGTTCTCCACGCGCGTCGTGAACTGGGCGCTGGTGAAAAGCCCCAAGGACAGCAGCCGTTCCGCGTGCTCGGTGGTTTGTCCGGGGCGTCCGCAGGCGAAAGCGGCCAGCAGCGTCTCGCCAGGCACGGCGGGGCCCGGTTCCTGCGCGAGATAACCGATCCTGCCGCTGCGTGTGACGGTGCCGCGGTCCGGAGCGAGTTCCCCGGCCAGCACGCGCAGGAAGGTGGTCTTGCCCGCGCCGTTCGGGCCGGTGATCAGCAGGCGGTCCCCCGCGGCGAGCGTGATACTGGTCTGCTCGAGCCGACCCGCGACAGCGATGTCGGTCGCGTCGAGGACAGCCCCGCGCACACCGCCGGCCTGCGGTGTGACCGTGAAGCTCAGTCGTTCCGGTGGCGGCGGCACCGGGTCCGCGAGCAGGCGGCGCAGCCGTTCCTCGGCGTTGCGGACCCGGCTGGCCAGCGACCGCTGCACCCGACCGCCTGCCCGGTCGTAGGCCATCTTGTTGTTGTCCTGCATCGCCCGGCCCGGAGCGACGTTGCGCGCGCTGGTCGCCGCGACCTCCCGGAGCCGGTCGGTTTCGGCCTCCCACTGCGCGCGGGCCTGGACCCACCGCTCCCGCGCTGCCGCCTTCTCCGCGCGGAAACCCGCGTAACCGTTGCCGTACCGGACGACGCGATGCCGGTCCGCGTCGACCTCGAGCAGGCTGGTCGCGACTCGCTCGAGGAAAACCCGGTCGTGGGACACCGCCACCGTGGTGCCGCGCCGGGCGCGCAGGTGCTGCTCCAGCCAGCTCAGTGCGTCGTCATCCAGGTGGTTGGTCGGCTCGTCCAGCAGCAACACCTCGGGCCCGGCCGCCAGCACAGCGGCCAGGCGCAACCGGACCTGCTCGCCACCGGACAGCCCTCCGACCGTGCGGTCGCGGGCGACCAGCCCGAGCCCCAGACCGTGCAGCGCCCGTTCCACCCGGGCGTCGGCGTCGTAGCCGCCCCGCAGTTCGAAGGCGGTCGTCAGCTCGCCGTACTCGGCCAACCCGGCTTCATCGCCCGCAGCCATCGCGACTTCCAGACCGCGCATCCGCTGCTCGATCGCGCGCAGTTCGCCCAAGGCGCGGTCGATGACGAGCTGGACGGTCAGCTGCGGTGGCAGCCGCTCGTCCTGCGCGAGGTATCCGACACCGCCGTCAGCGCGGACGACGACCTCTCCCCCGTTGGGACGCTCACGTCCGGCGAACAAGCGCAGCAGGGTGGACTTCCCGGACCCGTTCTCGCCGATGATCCCGGTGCGCTCACCCGCGGCGAGCGAGCAGGTCACCGCGTCGAGGACGGGCCTGCCGTGGAAGGACTTGCTGACCGCGAGCGCGGTGATCTGCGTTGACATGCACGAACTCCGAAGCATTCGAGGGCGACGCGGTCATCGGGGACCGCAGGGCGGGACGAACGCTTCGAAGGAGCATCGGCGACCTCACTAGTGCGACGACTGTTGCATTAAGATAGAACCACGGCTTCACCCCACGAGCAACCGGATTTCCGACGATGAGTTCCACACCTGCCCAGCCCCGGCCCGGCGGCCGCACCGCCCGCATCCGCTCCCAAGTACTCGACGCAGTCCGCGCGGAGCTGACCGAACACGGCTACGACGCGCTCACCGTGGACGCCGTCGCCGCCCGAGCGGGCGTGCACCGCGCCACCGTGTACCGCAGATGGCGCGATGTCGGCGGCCTGGTCACCGACGTCTTCGACGCAGCCACCGACGACGACTGGCGCCCCCGCGACACCGGCTCGCTGCGCGCCGACCTCGCAGCGCTCAACCACGAGATCCAGGACTCCCTGACCGAGCAGCCGTCGATCGCCGCAGCCCTGATCGCGGTGTCGTTCCGCTCGGAGGAAGCCGCTCACGCCCTGCGGCGGTTGTGGGAAGACCGTTACGAGCGCTGCGAAATCGTCGTCGAGCGAGCGGCCCAGCGCGGCGAGATCCCGTCCGGGATCGACGCACGCGCCCTGCTGATCGCCGCTACCGCACCGCTCTACCACCAGCTGGCACTGCTCCGCACTCCACCTGATCCGCGACTCCCCGACCGCGCGGCCGAAAGCGCCGCGCTCGCCGCAGCCGCCGGCGCCTTCATGGACCAATAACGAAGGGGGTGGTGGTTTCTCGCGAAACCACCACCCCTTTCGGTCATCGACGGGAGAGGACCCACCAGGCCTGGAAGGCCGCGAAGGCGAGGATCACCGCGCCGACCACGCTCGTCACGTGCACGCCGTAGGTGAAGGCGTGCGCCGCCGAGTCACGGAGGGCCGCTGCCTGCTCCACCGGCAATTCACCCGCCACCGACAGCGCGCCACCCAGGGTGTCGCGCACTGTGTCCACAATGGATTCAGGCATGCCGGTCACGTCGACGCGGCCTCGGTAGACCGCCGTCACGACGCTGCCGAGCACCGCAGTCCCCAGCGCTGCACCCAGTTCGTAGCCGGTTTCCGAGATCGCCGATGCCGCACCGGCGTTCTCGGGGGTAGCCGTGTTCATGATCGCGTCGTTGGTCGCCGTTTCAGCGATGCCCGCGCCGAGGCCGACCACCATGAACGCCACCACGACCAGCCACCCACCGTCCTTCAGCGGGAGCAGCACCATCAGCAGGTAGCCCAGTGCCGTCGCGAACATCGCCGCGCCCAGCAGTTCGGCCAAGCGGATCCGGCGGATCAGGCGGACCGCCACCAGCGAGCCGACCACCGACAGCGCGATGCCCGGCAGCAGCACCAGGCCCGCGCGCAGCGGCGTCATGCCCAGGACGAGCTGGAGGTACTGGGTCATGAAGAACAGCCCGCCGACCATCACGAACACCGCCAGCAGGTTGCTGGCCACCGCAACGCTGAATCGCGGTTTGGTGAACAGACCCAGATCGAGCATCGGGTGTTCCAATCGGCGCTGCCGGCGCACGAACACGTACCCGGTGACCAACGCGACCACCGCGGCGGGCAGTGCCAGCGACCCGCCACCGGCGAACTCCTTGACGCCGAAGACCAGTGCCAACATGGCCAGCAGCGAGAGCCCCGCGCTGGGCAGGTCGTAGCGACCCGGTTGCGGGTTGCGCGATTCCGGGATCACCAGCGGGCCGACGATCAGCAGCAGCACCATCACCGGCAAGTTGATCAGGAACACCGATCCCCACCAGAAGTGCTCCAGCAACAGCCCGCCCAGCAGCGGACCGAACGCGGCACCACCAGCGAAGGTCGCCGTCCAGGCGGCGATCGCGGTGGTCCGGGCGCGCGGGTCGGTGAAGATGTTGCGGATCAGCGACAGCGTCGACGGCATCAGCGTCGCACCGGCCACGCCCAGCAACGCGCGCGCGGCGATGAGCAGTTCGGCGTTGGGCGCGAACGCCGCCAGCGCCGAGGCCAGGCCGAATCCGGTCGCACCGATCAGCAGCAGGCGGCGGCGTCCGATCCGGTCGCCGAGGGTGCCCATCGTGACCAGCAGTCCGGCGAGCATCAGCGAGTAGATGTCGACGATCCACAGCAGCTGACCGCCGGTCGGGCGCAGCTCTTCGCTGATGTGCGGCACGGCGAAGCTCAGCACCGTGTTGTCGACGGAGATCAGCAGGACAGGGAGCAGCAGCGCGCCGAGCGCAGTCCACTGACCGCGGGAAGTACGAGGCGATTTCAGGTTGGTCATCTCTACACGGCCTTGGTCAATCTGCACCGTCCAGTCGGTACAGAATCCGTCCAGACGGTATAGTAACCGTCCGGCCGGTATAGTTCAAACCGTGGCAGCTTCCGACACCCGCGACCGCATCCTCGACGCGCTGCAGCGGATCCTGATCCGCAAGGGAACCGCGGCAGTGACCCTCGAATCGGTCGCCGCTGAAGCAGGCGTGTCCAAAGGCGGCCTGCTCTACCACTTCCGCTCCAAGCAGGCCATGCTGCAGGGCCTCACGCTGCGGCTCAGCGAGGACGCCGAAGTCGAGTTCGAGCAGGCCACCAGGGACGGCGTCGACGTCGTCCGGTACTTCCTGGAGACCTCGCTGCCCGGCAGCGACGAGGAGATGGCCCTCTACTGGTCGGTCATCGCCGCGCTGCGCAGTGCCGAAGGCCTCAACGAAGCGGGCGCCGAGGTGCTGGCCCGGGTGTTCGGCCGCTGGTCGGAACTGCTGACCGACTACATCGGCGACCCGGTGCTGGCCGAGATCGTGCGCATGGTCGGCGACGGCCTGTACCTGAGCGCGCTGTCCGGCCTGCCGAACCCCGACCCGGACCTCATCAAGCAGGTCTTCGACCGCCTCTTGCACCAGGTAGCCGAAGCCCGCAACGCCTGACCACCCGAGCCCAGGTCTACGGCACCTTCCAAATTTCCCTAAAGTTGGGAACACACAGCCGTGACCTGGCGGTGTGCAGCGGTGGGATCCAAATTTCCCTAATACTGCAACGGCAGTTCGATTGGTTCGTTGTGGATCATGGTTGTTGTGGTGGTTGATGTTGCTGTTGGGGAGTTGGATGGGTTGTGTGCG
>NZ_JBSFBZ010000090.1:0-18894 GCF_053593195.1 Saccharopolyspora sp. NPDC002376 | reverse complement strand
CACCATCGTCAAAGCTGCCCTCGTCGTCCTCCATGTCGAACACGACCGCACAACATGATCACCCACAGCAACGAACCGTTACACGGAAAGGCTCAGTGTGGTGGGTTTTGACTGCGAGGTAAGTGGCGGGTAGGCGTCGCCTGCGGCGTGTTCGAGATGGTCATCGGTTGGGTTCTTGTTTGCGTTGCGGCGGATCGGTTTCTGTTCTCATATGGCGAGTTCGGGCGAGGCACGGGTTCCGGGCAGGGTGGGGTGCCCCACCGGCTGCGGACGGGTGGTTTATGCGGTGCCCTCGTGTGGTGTTCGTGGTGTGGGGATGAGTTGTTCGAGGGCGTGTTTGTGCGCGACGGGAGCTGCTTTCCCGCCGGGCCAAGGCGTGTGATCCGGATCCACACTGGACGGTGGAATGAACACCGGACGCCCTTGATCGAGCACGATTCCCCAGTGCTGGGTGTGGATGGTTCGGTGATGATGAGCGCAGAGCATCACCATGTTGTCCACGCATGTCGGACCACCGTCGATCCAGTGCGTGATGTGATGCGCTTGTGGCGTGCCCGGCGGGTGATCACACCTCGGAAACGCACACACCCCGTCACGCACCAACAGCGCTGCACGCAGGTGGGACGGGGCGGTGCGCTGAGACATTCCCACATCCAGCGGGAGACTCTCACCACCCAGGACCAGTGGAAGGACGTCGCTGTCACAGGCGATCCGGCGGATCGCCTGCGGACTCAAGGCCTGACCGGTGGCCCCCAGCGTCCCAGCCACACCAAACGCCGTGACCTCGTGGCCCTGGAGGGCGTTGGCGAGGTCCTCATAGTCGATGGTGACCGTCAGGTGCGGACGCTGACCACCCGTGCGAGGCATGCCATCGGAGTCCAGGACGAGGTCGAGCAGCGCCGTGAAACCATCAGCGTTGCGCTGACCCGCCGTGCGCGGATCCTTCACCCCACCCACCTCCGGGCGGGGCGCAGCCAAGGGTTGGAGGGCCGCAACGAACTTCGCACCGGTCTCTCGATCCAGGCAGGCTTTAATCACCAGCATCCCGTCGCGCGCGGGCGCATAGTGCAACTCCCGCGCCTCGAACTGGCCCTCCTCATCACGGGCGGCGCCCTCACTGCCGAAGGCATAGCGGATGCGGTCGGCGAGCGCGGCCAGATCACGCGGACACTGACTGCACGCATGCTCCACCAGCAGTTGCTCCACCTCGCTCGCGCGGTGACGGGCATGCTCTGGCAGCTTGACCAGACAGCGGGAAATGACCTTGGCGTGATCCACACTGATCACACCCTCAGCAAGCGCCTCCGCCACGACCGGCAACTCCACCACACCGGCGTCATCGGACGCTTCGGTGTCGGCAGCCTTGACGTTGTCATCAGCGGACGCCGTGGTGGCGGTGGCGAGGCGGACCCGGGTGGCGGCGTCAGGGCCATCGATATTGAGCAGACTCTTCAACCACACCTGCATCGAACGCGCACCCCGAGCAGTGTGCAGGCGACGACGGTCGGCTTCAGCGATCAGCCGCAACTGCTCCGTCCGCGCGCGGCGGATCTGCGCTTCCATCTCACCGATCCGCGCGGTCAACTCCTCATCAGTCAATGACGACACCGACGAGCCCACCCACGACCCGACCACACCCGGCGCGAACGCAGGCCGCGCGGGCATCATCGAGGACGCGGCCACACCCGCAGCGGCAGGCGGCGCATCGAAGGCGGTCATCAACGGCGTCATGCACCCATTCTCTCAACACTCGAACAGAATTTCGAGCACATAACCGTCCTCCGATAAGGTGATCATCACCAGCGAAGCAATGCGAAAACCGTTCTATACCAGGGAACCATGAAACATTGCCGACAGAGCATTCACATTCCTCGACACCCCAACTGGCCTATGTGGACAGTGATAACCTCACCGACACCACATGGACCAGCACTTACCGCGCCGCCCGGACACGGAGGCGGTACACCAGCACGGCCAGCACAACCAGCGTCACCGCTAGCACGGCGGCGCGCGCCGGCCACCAATCGATGAGTGAAAGTCCTACCGAATGGCACACCTGGCGCACCGCCCGCATCGGCTTGCCCTACCTGCTGACCTTCGCCGCCCAGCACTTCACCGGCAACCAGCCAGCGCAGAAGCACTGAACGCAGGCTTCGAGCCATGGGACAGCATGATGACCACGCTCGACGACAGCCGCGCCGGGTAACTCACCCTCGCGGCTTGACCAGCGGGAACGCCAGGGTTTCGCGAATCGATCCGCCGGTGAGCAGCATGACCAACCGGTCCAGCCCCAACCCCAGCCCGCCCGTCGGCGGCATCCCGTAGGCCAGCGCGGCGAGGAAGTCCTCGTCCAGCTCCATCGCCTCCGGGTCGCCGCCGGAGGCCAGCAGGGACTGCTCGGTGAGTCGGCGGCGCTGTTCGACGGGATCGACGAGCTCGGAGTAGCCGGTGCCCAGTTCGGTGCCGAACGCGACCAGGTCCCAGCGCTCGGCCAGCCGCGGATCGTCCCGGTGCGGGCGCGTCAACGGCGAGACCTCGGCAGGGAAGTCCGTGTAGAAGGTCGGCGTCGTGGTGCGCGCCTCCACCAGCCGCTCGTACATCTCCAGCAGCACCGCCCCGCGGCTCCAGTGCTGCTGGTAAGGCACGGACGCGGCGTCGCAGAGCCGCCGCAGCCTCGGCAGCTCGGTGTCGACCGTGACCTCCTCCCCCAAGGCCTGCGACACCGCGTCGTTGACCGTCGCCACCGGCCAGTCACCGCTCAAGTCGCACCCACCCGCTTCAGGAGCCCCGTTCACCGCGATCGCGGCTGCCTGCACCAGGTTCTGGCACAGCTCCCGAATCGTCGTGTAGTCGCCATAGGCCTGATACGCCTCGAGCATGGTGAATTCCGGGTTGTGCTTGTGCGACACGCCCTCGTTGCGGAAGTTGCGGCCGATCTCGAACAGGCGCTCCACACCGCCCACGCACAGCCGCTTCAGGTACAGCTCTGGGGCGATCCGCAGGTACAGGCGCATGTCGTAGGCGTTGATGTGCGTGGTGAACGGCCGGGCGTTGGCGCCGCCGTGCACCGGCTGCAGGATCGGCGTCTCCACTTCGAGGAAGTCCTCGCCCAGCAGCGTTTGGCGCACCGCCTGCACTGCCTTGCTGCGGGCGCGCAGGGCGGCGCGGGCTTCCGGGCGCACAATCAGGTCGACGTGGCGCTGCCTGAACCGGGCCTCGGGGTCGACGAGTCCTCGCCGCTTGTCGGGCAGCGGGTGCAGGCACTTCGCGGCCAGCTGCCAGCCGGTAGCCAGGATCGAGACCTCGCCCTTGCGGGAAGTGGCGATCTCGCCGGTCACCGACACCTGGTCGCCGATATCCACCTGCTGCCGCCAGCTCCGCTGCAGATCCGCGCCGGATTCCCCTGCGGTGATCATCACCTGCAGGTCGCCGGAGAAGTCGCGCAGCGTCGCGAAGCACACTCCGCCGTGGTCGCGCACCAGCACCACCCGCCCGGCCACCGACGTGGTCTCGCCGGTCCGGGAATCCGGCAGCAGCCCCCGGTGCCGTTCGACGACCTCCTGGCAGCGTTCCGCGCGCGGCACCGTGACGGGATAGGGGTCGACACCGGCGTCGCGCAGGGCCACCAGCTTGTCCTGTCTGACCTGCTGCTGCTCCGCAGCGCGCTCCCGCTGAGTCGGTTCGACGTCCGGGGCGGGCAGCACCGCCGAAGAGTCCGATGTGGACTTCTGGCGGGGCGCCGGGAGGAAACCCTCCGCCGCGGCCGACGCGATGCCCACGCGCGCCAGGTCCCGGCGTTCGGCGAAGGCGACGTAGCGCGGGAACCAATGCGGCCGGTACTTGACGTTGGACCGGTACAGCGATTCGAGCTGCCACCACCGGGAGAAGAACAGCAGCAAGCCCCGCCAAGCCCGCAGAACCGGCCCGGCCCCGATCCGCGCGCCCTCCTCGAACGCGGCGCGGAACATCGCGAAGTTCAGCGAGATCCGCTCCACCCCGAGCCGTGGCGCAGCCTGCACCAGCGCGTTGACCATGAACTCGACCACGCCGTTGTCCGCGTCGCGGTCGCGGCGCATGAGGTCCAGCGACAGCCCGCCGTGTCCCCACGGCACCAGCGACAGCAGCGCGACCGTCTCGCCGTCGTCGGTCACCACTTCGACGAGCACGCACTCTCCGTCCTGCGGATCTCCGAGCCGCCCGAGCGCCATGGAGAAACCGCGCTCGGTGTCGGTGTCGCGCCAGGCCTCGGCCAGCCGCGCGGCCTCGGCCATCTCCTGCTCGGGCACCTCGCGATGCCGTCGCACGCGGGCGGTGTGCCCGGCGCGATGCACCCGGTTCACCGCCTGCCGCACCGGCCGCATGTCCCGGCCGTCGAGGTCGAACTCACCTGCGTGCAGGATCGCTTCGTCGCCGAGCTGCAGGACCTTCATACCGGCCCGGGAGTAGGCCGTCGCGCCCGCTTCGCTAACGCCCATCACGGCTGGGGTCCAGGTGTACTCCCGGCACATCGCGAGCCACTTGTCGATCACCGGCCGCCACGCCTCCGGGTCGCCCAGCGGGTCGCCGCTGGCCAAGCAGACCCCGGCCACCACCCGGTAGGTGATCGCGGACTTGTGGCTGCCGGAGAACAGCACCGCCTTGTCGCGGCGGGTCGCGAAGTAGCCGAGGGAGTCCTGCTCGCCGTGCTCGGCGAGCAGGAGCCGGATCTGCTGCTCTTCCTCCGGGTGCAGCGCGGCGGCCAATCGCTGCGCCCGCAGCAACAGGTACAGCGAGACGAACAGGGCTGTCATGCCGAACAGGCCGAGGACCAGGTTGACCCAGCCCGGCGCGTGTCCGACGCGCGTGACGTCGAAGTCGACGGCTCCGCCGAGCACCCGCTCCACCGTCCACGTCAGCTGCGACCAGGTGTCTTGCAGCGAGCCGTGGAACATCGAGACCAACCCGAAGCCCAGACCCACGAACACGGCGACGAGCCCCCCGAACACCGCTGCAGCGCGGTAGCCGCTGCCGTGCTGGGCGCGACCGTAGAACTCGTCGCGGGCCCACCACAGGCAGCCGAAGGCCAGCACCGTGATGCCGATGTTGGCGATGAAGAACCAGCTGGGGGCGACGGCCAACTGGTAGCGGGTGCCCAGCTCGGCCATCCACAGGGCCTGGATGTGGTCGCCCAGCACCACCAGCACCACGACGTCGCCGATCAACTGCAGCACCAGGATGCCGAGCAGGATCCACAGCGCGAACCGCTTGCGCCGCTTGAGCGCGGCGGCGAGGATCGCGATGAACGCGCCGTATGCGAGGTTCGGCGGAGCCGGGAACAGCACGTTGTCGACGAATCTGCGCACCGGCTGCACGTTGCCGAACAGCGCCAGTCCGACCGCCGAGCCGACGCTCAGCAGCGCGATCACGAACAGCACGCCTGCGGTGGTGCTCGGGATCCGACTACGCCAGCGATGGGCACCGGTCGCTGTCTGCTCGACCACGTGTTCCCTCCGGCCTCGAATAGTTCGCTTCCGTCGATCCCAATCTACGGCTGCGAACCGGCGCCGTCTCGGCGCCCCGGATTCGAGTGGCAAGAATTTCCTTGATCTTGCACCCATTTCGGCGATGTCCGCCCACAGAGGACGAACAGAACGATTAGGAACCCCGGGGTCAACTCCCGACATCTGCGAGGAGAACCGCCAACTGGTCCGAGCGGTTCGCCCCGCTGTGCGCCAGCACCACCCCAGAACCGTCGGTGACCACGGCGTAAGGCGGCCCCGGAACTCCGTTGGCCTCGAAGACGTCCGGACCGGTCACCAACAGCAGCTCGATCCCCAGCTCTGCCAGGTAATCCCGGACCTCACCGGCCTCGCTGGAGCTCACCAGCACCACCGGCAGCAGATCGGCGGCCGCGCGGAAATCGGGCAGAACGGACCGGCAGGCACCGCACAGCGGCGAGATGTAGGCGAACAGGAGCGGTCTCCGCCGTCGGCGAAGGCCGACACATCGGCACCAATCTCGAACCTCTCGCCCACCACCTGACCGGGCGGCTGCGCGTCTCGGCGCGGAACCAGCCCGGCCACCCCGATCAGCAGCACGGCAACGGGCAACTGCACCGCCTCGAACGGCGTGTCCGCACCGAATTCGGCCAGCACCAGCAGCGCCGTGCGGGTCAGCGACGCCGCACCGACCCGTTCCGCGGCCTGCAAACAGCCGCAGGACACCCGCATCCCGCGGCGCAGCACACTGCCCATGCCGATCAGGAACGCGCTGAACAACGCCACCGCGAACACCAATCCCCACACCCGCACGGGAGGTACCACCAGCAGCACCGCGCTCAGCAGCTCTGCCCCGACGACGACCCGAGCCACCGCCGGGACCAGCCGATCGGGAAAGATCCGGTAACCGAGAACAGCATCGGCGCCGCCGCGCGGTGGAAATCCGGCGAAAGGCCGCGTTGCGCATCCGCACCGACCGCAGCGCGGCCCAGCCCGTCCGGCACCGTCGTCACCAGCAGCAGCGGCATCAGCACCGGGTGCAGGATGCCCAGGGTCACCGCTGCCAAGAGCACGCCGATCACACCGGTGAGCACGTTGACCGTCATCTCCACGAGCTCGGCAACCACTGCAATGTTCCGCCGGACCGGCGAACGAGAGAGGAGCGATCACTCCGATCCAGCTTCTGGAGCCGCGCGACGCGGGAACCGTTGCGATCTAAGAGGTTTCGGTCAAATTCGAGGTCGACTTCAAGGAGGTCCTGCGCGGTCCGCAGGCCTGCGTGGACACCTGCAAGCGGACGGTGTGCAGGAGCTTCCCGTGCTGTCCGTCCATCGTCTGACGGGTTTTCGGCACAGCTGCGGGGAAATCCGTATCGGACTTCCCCGCCGCTCCTGAACCTCGCGACCGGGGAGCAACAGGATGAACAGCACGACGAGCGATCTGCCCGACCGGCTGGCACGAGCCGCGGCGTCCGCGGGCCGGGAGGTGGCGGTCGACGACCCCTGGGTGAGCATGCGCGGCCCCGGTCGCGCGGTGCCCGATCAGGGCTGGAAGCTGCACATCTCGGCGCGACCGGGCACTCTCGGGCGGACCGTCGACATCGCCCTGCCGCTGCTGCTGACCCACGACTGCGACTTCAAAGTCGCGCGCTCCCCCGAGGTCCTGCGGGAGCTCAACTCCGGTGACGTCGACCCGGCGACCGCCGGCAAGGCGATGACCGTCTACCCGCCGCAGGACGACGTGGTGCGGTTGGGCGGTCTGCTGGCCGAGGCGTTGGTCTGGATGACAGGTCCCCGGATCACCAGTGACCGCCGCCCGTGGTCCACCGGAACCTCCGGAGTCCTCTCCTTCCTCCGCTGCCTGCACCATCGCGACGCGCTTCACGCGGACGATCAGGCCCTCGTCCTGCGCTTCGACGATCCAGGACACCGCGAGCCTGGCTGGTCAGGTGCGGATCCTCGCCGAAGCCCTCGAAGGTGCGGCCTGCCAGCGGGATCCGCGCGATATCCACGGTCGGTCCGAAGAGCACGTCGTTGCCCTTGACCTTGAGCTGAACCCCGCACGGCGGATCGATGTCCGCTGTGGATCATCCACATCTCCACCCGCTCGACGGCAGGCCCCGGTGGAGTCGGCCCCGACGCTGGGGGATGAATCCGTCGACGGGGCGCGTTCGGAGCACTACCGTGCCGGGCATGAGTGATGAGATCAGCCGGTTCGGGTCGGTGCAGCTTGCGGATCTTCCCGAGGATCTGCGGGAGCGCATCGGGGCCATCGCGGAGAAGTCCGGATTCGTGCCCAACATCTTCCTCGCCCTGGGGCACCGGCCGGATGAGCTGCGCGCGTTCTGCGACTACCACGACGCGCTGATGGAACGCGATTCCGGCCTGACCAAAGCCGAGCGGGAACTGGTCGTGGTGGCGACCTCAGCGGCCAACCACTGCACGTACTGCATCGTCGCGCACGGTGCGATCCTGCGGGTGCGGGCGAAGGACTCGCGGCTGGCGGACCTGGTGGCCGCCAACCCGTGGGGCGCTCAGCTGGACGATCGGCGCCGGGCCATCGTGGACCTGGCGCTGGCGCTGTCCCAGGATTCAGCGCTCTTCGGCGAGCACGACCTGACCGCGGCGCGCGAAGCAGGCCTGTCCGAGGACGAGATCTGGGACATCGGTGCGATCACCGCGTTCTTCGCGATGTCCAACCGGTTGGCGCACCTGATGGCGCTGCGGCCCAACGAGGAGTTCTTCCTGATGGGCCGCGTGCCCAGGAAGTAATCAGCGACGGACGCCGGGACGACCGCCCGGGCGCTGCTGCGGCCGACCCTGCCCACCGCGCGGCGGGTTCGCGGCGCGGGTGGCGCCACCTCGCGGAGCTCCGCCGCTACCAGCGGCGGGGCGTCCCTGCGGGGCCTGGCGCGCGGGCCGACGGGCCGGCTCGCGACGGGGCCGTTCGTCCCTGTCGCTGAAGAAGTCGTCATCGTCGCGCGGGGCGCGTCGCGGCTGGCGCAGCGCGGCCGACTTGTTGCGGCTGTTCACCCACAGGTCGAAGCCGAGGATCACCAGTGCGCCGACGATCAGGATCAGGCTCAGCCCGTAGATGCCCATCAGGACGGCGACCACGAGCGCCAGCAGCAGCATCGGCACCACGGGGATCCAGCAGAACTTGTCGATCCGGCTCAGGATCCCGGAGTTGCCCGCGGAACCGCCGCGGTCCGCGTCACGTGCCATCGAGATCCTCACTTCCACTCTGCTCCCCGGCCGCCGAAGTCTACCGGAGAAGGTGACGCGGAATTCCCCCGCGGCGCGGTGGGGGTCAATCGCGGCTCAAGCAGTTCGCGCCGCAGCCCCTCCAACTGCTGGCGGTCGCCGGTGGACAGTCCGGACACCGGCTGGCGTCGATCAGCACCTCGATGTCGTGCTCGATCACCTGGTGGCCGTGCTCGGTGAGCTCCAGGCCACGGTCCGTTTTCCGGAGGCCGACCGCTGGGTCCACTTGGGACACCTCGACTTCGGTGAACGAGCAGTGAATCCAGGAGTGCCGACTCGACAAGTCGAGGTGAACTCCGAACGCAACCGATTCAGGTGCGATTCCGAAGCGGATTCACCCGGTTGCGAACGGCGCGAAACCGTAACAAATCAAATTCCTTACTGGAATCACCGTTTCATCACGAATTCATCTCATCCACACCGGTCAATAGTGGACCCATGACGCACTTGACCTGCGCGGTGCACCGGCAAAAGCAAGAGATGTCAAAGATCACGCCGATGGTCCTGGCATGTCCGGAACGCACGTATTAGCGTGACCGCGCCTCACCCTACGCGCGGGGCATGCCACGGATTCGAGCCACATGGATCGGGGTTTCCATGAGTCCTGTCGATAGAACACTGGGCGAGTTAACGAAAAGGCAGCTGCAGAACCTCTGCGACGTCATCGGCATCGACAAGAGCACGCCTCGGCAACTTCTCGGGGAATTGCTCGGACCGGTCGGCGACCGCCCGCTATCCGAACCTCCGCTGTGGCCCTCCGGCGTCGCCGACGACGCGAGCCCGGTGGAGTACTCCGTCCAGTTCGAGAAGAACGGCGAGCGACACCTGCGGATCCACCTCGAGCGGCTGGCCGAGAACCCCGATCCGTTGGCCAACCTGCAAGCGTCCAAAGACCTCGTCGCGGCTCTGGCCGAGCGCTACGAGCTGGCCGTGGAACGCCTCGAAGCCGTGCAGGACCTCTTCTCCTCCGAGCAGCCCCAGAGCTGGTTCTCCTGGGCGTTCTCGCTGATCTTCGACGCGCAGGGCAACCCGTCGTTCAAGCTCTACTTCAACACCGACCTGCACGGTGAGGACGCTGCGCCGCAGGTGGTCGCCGAGGCCTTCGACCGGCTGGGCATGCCGAACGCGTTCGATCTGGTCACCAGCTACGCCATGCGCCGCGACGGGCTGGATCTGCCGACGTTCTTCGCCATCGACCTGGACCGCAGCGAGCAGGCCCGGGTCAAGCTCTACGTGCGGCAGCTCAACGCCCGCGCCGCCGACGTCGAGCTCGCCGCCAGCGCGGTGCCCGGCATCGACCCGAACGCGGTCCGCGACTTCTGCTCGGTGCTGGCCCCGGACACCGAGCTTTTCGACCGGCGGCCGCTGATGTCGAGCTACTCCTTCGTCGAAGGCAACGTCGACAAGCCCAGCAACTACAGCCTCTACCTGCCGATCCGCGACTACGTGCCGCACGACGCGGTGGCCCGCGAGCGGGTCGCCGAGCACCTGCAGCGCCTCCGCCTCGACCCCGCCGCGCTCGACGGGTCCCTCAAAGCGCTCACCGATCGCCCGTTGGACGCCCGAGCCGGACTGCTCGCGCACATCTCGCTCCGGCTCAGTCCGAACCGGACCGGAACATCGCTGTACCTCTCCTCCGAGGCCTACGGCGGAACCGTCCAGGACTAGGCAAATTCCGAGCTACCGGACGCAGAGTCCGGTCAACCCGTCAGAGAACCGTAGGGAGCACCCCGCATGCCGCATCTCCGGCCCTTCGTGTCCGCTGTTGTGCGCCCCATCCCGATCACCACGCGGGAGGAGCGCATCGCTGAGCTGGACCGCGCCGGCCACAACCCGTTCAACATCCGGGGCGACAAGGTCAGCATCGACCTGCTGTCGGACTCCGGCACCGGCGCGGTGTCGACCGACCAGCAGGCGTGGGCGCAACGGGCCGACGAGCGCTACGCCGGGGCCGACTCCTGGTTCCGGTTCCGCGACGCCGTCCGCGACGTCGTGCCGCACGAGCACGTCCTACCCGTGCACCAGGGCCGGGCCGCCGAGCGGGTGCTGTTCGGCGCGCTGATCGGGCCGGGCGACATCAGCCTCAGCAACATGCACTTCGACACCACCCGGGCCAACGTCGAACGCATCGGCGCCGAAGCCCGGGACCTGCCCTGCCCCGAGCTGTTCGACATGACCAGCGACGAGCCGTTCAAGGGCAACATCGACATCGAGGCGGTCAAGGCAGTCCTCGACGGACCGGACGGCTCCCGGGTCAAGCAGATCATCGTCACCATCACCAACAACGGTGGTGGCGGTCAGCCGGTGTCGATGGCCAACCTCGCCGAGATCCACGCGGTGGCCCGCGAGCACCGCGTGCCGCTGGTGCTCGACGCCGCGCGGTTCGCCGAGAACGCCTGGCTGGTCACCCAGCGGGAACCCGGCTACCAGGACTGGAGCCCGCGCGACGTGGCACGCAAGGCGTTCGAGTTCGGCGACGCCGTGGTCGCCAGCCTCAAGAAGGACGGGCTCTCGCACGAGGGCGCGTTCGTCGCGGTGCACGACGCCGAGCTGGCCGACCGGTGCGAGATCGACGTCATCGCCACCGAAGGTTTCCGCACCTACGGCGGCCTGACCGGGCACACCCTGGAACAGCTCGCGCAGGGCCTGCGCGAGGTCCTGGACCCCAACTACCTGGCCGACCGGGAGCACGAAGCCTCGTTCCTGGCCGACCGGCTGCACGCCGTGGGCGTGGAGACGGTGCGCCCGACCGGGCTGCACGCGGTCTACGTCAACGCCGGTGCGCTGCTGCCGCACCTGCAGCCGCACCACCTGCCCGACCACGCGCTCGCCTGCGCGCTGTACCGGGAGGGCGGCATCCGGGCCGCGGGCGGGGCGCTGTTCCTCGGCGAGTTCGACGAGAACAACGAGCTGGTCACCCCGCCGCCGTTCGAGCTGGTCCGGTTGGCGCTGCCGCGCCGCGTCTACGACCGCAGCCACATGGAGTACGTCGCCGACGTCCTCGGTGAGATCGCCAAGAACCCGGAGCAGGTTCCGGGCTACCGCCTGACCCACAAGCCGGAGGTGCTGCGGCACTTCCGCTGCCGCACCGAACCGATCGAGTCGTAAGCTCTGACCCGAGAAGGGGCGCCTGGAATCCCGTTCCAGGCGCCCCTTCTCAGCTCATGCGTCCTATGTGGACGGCATCTTGTCGATCGCCCGCTTCACCAGGGTGAGCAGCGTCGTCTTGGCGAGGTCCCGCTCCCGCGCATCGCACATCACGATCGGCACGTCCGGCGAGATGGTCAGCGCCTCGCGGAGCTCCTCCGGCTCGTAGTGGTAGGCGTTGTCGAAGACGTTGACGGCTACCACGAACGGGATGTCGCGCCTCTCGAAGAAGTCGATGGAGGCGAACCCGTCCTCCAGCTTGCGGGTGTCCACCAGCACCACCGCGCCTGCCGCCCCCAGCGCAAGGTCGTTCCAGAGCGGCCAGAAGCGGTCCTGGCCGGGCGCGCCGAACAGGTACAGCACGATCTCCTCGGAGATCGTGATGCGCCCGAAGTCCAGCGCCACCGTCGTGGTCGTCTTGCGCTCGACACCCGTGACGTCGTCCACGCCCTCGCTGACGACCGTCATCTCCTCTTCGGTGGTCAGCGGCGGGATCTCGCTGACCGCACCGACGAGCGTCGTCTTGCCCGCGCCGAACCCGCCCGCGACGACCAGCTTCACCGGGATCGGCGCCGCCTCCGCCCCATCCGGTTCGGATCTGCCTGGGATGGAACGACTTTCGGCCAGACTAGAGTCTGCTAAGGCCACGGTACACCTGCTCCAAGATCTCTCGGCTGACTTCAGTACGAGGCGAGCGCACGAAGACGGCGCCGTGGTCGAGCAGGTCACTGCACAGGACCCGGACCACGCCCACCGGCTGCCCCAGAAGCACGGCGAGTTCCGCCAGCGACACCGGACGCGTGCACGCGTCCAGGATCCAGCCGTGTTCTGGGGTGAGCTCCAGCCGCAGCGGCTCCGGGCGGGGCTCGACCGTCAGCACCTGGCTGGCGGTGTCGAGCCGCTTGCTCCCGGTCGGCGTGCGACCGCGCGTGATCGTGTAAGGACGGACAATCGGGCCTGCCTCGTCGTCATACCACGCCTCGTCCACCGTCAGGTCCTTTCGCTCGTTTCCCTGGGTGCGGCCGACAGGAAGCTGCCGACGCGGGTAATGAGCCGTCCCATCTCGTAAGCCACGAGCTCGATGTCGGCGTCGGACGAGCACAGCACCGCCAAGCACGCCCCGCTGCCGGCAGCGGAGACGAACAGGAAGCCGTGCTCCATCTCGACGTGGGTCTGCGCCACCTGCCCGCGACCGAAGTCCTTGCTGACGCCCTTGCCGATGCTGCGCATGCTCGACGCCGCGGCTGCCAGCTTGTCGGCGGAGTCGCGGTCCAGGTCGACCGACTTGGCGATCACCAGGCCGTCGTTGGACAGCACGACTGCGTGGTCGGCACCGTGCACACCCTGCACGAAGTCGTCCAGCAGCCAACTCAGTTTCGACGCTGTTTCGGTCATGGCCACCTCACACACACTTGCTTCTCTTCTTGTCTTTCAGGAGCGGTCGGCCGGCTCGTCGTCGAAGCCGCCGCGGAACGCCCGCCGGAACCCGGCCAGCTTGCTGGGGGTGGCGACTACGTCCTGTTCGTCCTGATCTGGATCATCGCGTAGGCCGTCCGCGAGGTTGCGCTGCGGGACCCGTTTGGGCAGCGGCGGCCGTCCGCTCTTCGGCTTCTGCTCCTCGGGCTGCTCCGCCTTCTCCACCTGCAGCGGTGCGGCCGGAGCCGGTTCGGGCGCGGGTGCTGGCTCGGGCGCCGGGTCCGACTGCGGCCACTCGTAGGTGGTGTCGGCCGGCTTCGGCGCCGGCGTGTCGGGCTCGTCGGTCATTCCCCCATTCCAGCTCAACTCGCGCGGCTTGGGCACCGCCGGGAGCTCGTGTCCCACGCCACTCCTGGCCGCCGGAGCCGGCGGCGGGACGAGCGGCCCGCTGCCATTGCTCGTGGTCACCGAGGTGTCGGCGTCCAGCAGGCGGTCCGGGATCAGCACCGTGGCCCGGGTACCGCCGTAGGCCGAGACACCGAACTCGACGGCGATGTCGCGGCGGTGCGCCAGCCGCGCCGCGGTGAACAGGCCCAGCTGCTCGGCCTTGTTGCTCTCCAGCACCAGCCGGTCGAACTCCGGTGGCGCGGACATCATCGCGTTGGCCCGGCTGCGCGTCTCCTCGTTCATGCCCAGGCCCTGGTCGGCGATGTCGATCGCGACACCGCGCGCGACCTCCTTGACGTCCACCTGCACCTGGGTGTTCGGCGGGGAGAACGCGGTGGCGTTGTCGATCAGCTCGGAGATCAGGTGGATGGTGTCGCCGACTGCCGCGCCGTGCACCATCATCTTCGGCACGTGCCCGACGACCACCCGCGAGTACTGGTCGATCTCGGAGATCGACGAGCGCACCACGTCGATCAGCGCGACCGGGCGGCTCCACCGGCGGCCCGGCTGCTGGTCACCGAGCACCAGCAGGTTCTCCACCGTGCGCCGGGCGCGGGTGGTGGAGTTGTCGAGCTCGAACAGCTTGGCCAGCTGCAACGAGCTCTCCTCGTTCTTCTCCAGCTGGTCGATGGTGCCGTGCATCTGCCGCAGCAGCCGCTGGATCCGGTGCGCCATGCCGACGAACACCACGCGCGCGCCCTGCCGGGCCCGGGTCTCGCCGACCGCGGCGTCCATCGCTTGCCGCTGGAACAGCTGGATGGCTTGCGCCACCTGGCCGACCTCGTCGCTGCCGTAGTGCTCCAGCGCGGCCATCTCGGTCTTGACGTCGACGGTCTCGCCCTCGCGCAGCCGCCGCACCACCTCGGGCAGCTTGTTGGCCATCACCAGCGACTCGGTGCGCAGGCCCTGCAGTCGGGTCAGCAGCGCCTCGTCGACCACCGAGCGGAAGACGCGGCGGGCGTAGATGAAGGACACGACCGCGACGACCAGCGCGGCCAGGCTGCCCCACAGCACCGTCCACAGTGCATTGTTGCCGTGATCGACCGCATCGGCCGAGACCTCGTCGGCCTGCGCGATCACCAGTCCGGAGAGCTCGGTGCCGACCTCGCCGGAGAGCTGGCGCCACTTGTCGAGCTGCACCGGCAGATCATCAGCGCTGTTGAAGCCGCCGCTGCCGACGAACCGGTCCTCGACCCCGACCAGCTGCTGCCAAGCCGGGCTGGCCAGCAGCTTCTCGTACCGGGTGCGGACGTTGGGGTGCATGCTCGAGACGTTCTGCTCCAGCGTGCTGTGGTACGCGTCGATGTAGCGCGACAGGCGGCGGTGCTGCTCCGGGGTCAGCTGCCCGGTGTCGAGCGCGGTGCCGACCAGCGACGTCTCGCGGGAGAACATGTCCGACGCGCGGAACAGGTCGGTCGCGGAGATCGCGCCCTCCCGGGTGTCCGGGTCGAGGCTGAGCTGCGCCTGGACGTCGGCCAGCTTGGTGGCGGAGTCGAACAGGCTGTCGTAGAAGTCGCTGACCTCATCGGTGGAGATCTGCCCGGCTGCCACCCTCGTGCGGATGCCGTCCATCCGGTCGAAGTAGTCGGTCAGGTCGGTCAGCGAGCGCCGGACCTCCTCCGGTGCCGAGGCAACCAGCCCGCGGGCCGTCTGGTTCATCTGCTCGATGGCCTGGTCGGTCCGGCGCTGCTGGTCGAGCAGTCCTGTCTGGTCCTGACCCGGCTGGTCGACGACCTCGAAGGTGAGCAGGCGCTCCTTCTTCACTTCCTCGAGCGCCGACATCACGGGCAGCGACATCTGCCGGACTCTGGTCGCGACCTGCTGGGTGTAGATGGCTTCGAACGCGAACAGGGCGCAACCGACAGCCCAGAGGATGAAGACGACGATCCAGGGGATGGCGACCGACCACGTCAACCGCGACCGGATCGAGTTCTTCTCCTGTCCGCCCGCGCGTCTTCTCGGTCTTTCAAGAGGTGCCAAAGACTCGTTCTGGGTTGTCACTTCCACGCACTCTCAGTTGTTCTGGCCAGTGCGGAAACCATCCGTCCACGCCGAAGCGCAGCGCCCGGCCACCGACGACCGACGCGCTGCCGACAACCGCTGCTAGATCAGCGGGCTCCTCTCCGCGCGCGACCGGTCGCGGCGGGCGCACGTCCGCTGGTTCGACGCGCTCGCTCGTCCCCGATGTGCACGCACTGTATCGAACTAAGATCAGCCAATAGTGAATGAACCGGGCTTTGCGCGAAGTTGTGGCGCAAAGCTCACGCATTGACCCCAACGGCCCAACGTGCGCCACTCGAACGGCCCATTGCGGATCGCCCGATCAGCTGGTCCAAAGTGGAGACAGCTCGGGTAGCCGAGTTCGGCTCGGAATGGCGGTTGACCGATCACTCGGTCCTGGTGTGTCCTGGGACTTCGCCGGGGCGCTGTCCCCCGGCGAGACCGCACCGCCGCCCGGTCGACATCGCAGCACAGCCAGATGCGAGGTGTACGACGTGGGCAAACGACGCTTGGCCGGGTTGACGGGAATCGCGTTGGCGGCGCTGCTGGCGCTGTCAGCCGCTCCGGGCGGGGCCTCCCCCGCCGCCGAACCCTGGAGCGGTGGATTCGCCGACTTCCCCAGTGATTCGTGGAAGCAGCAGTGGGGAGTCGTCGACGAAGGCACCTTCGGGTACGACCGGATGAACCCGAAGGACGACGCGCTCGACGTCTTCTACGGCAAGGGCTCCTCCGCACCGTCTTGCGGCGACTGCCCGAGCGAGGGCGGCGGCCAGTTCTACACCGACTTCCGCTCGATCGGCCGCGACGACCTGGCCGACGCACCGGTGCTGCACCTGAGCTACCAGGTGCGGTTCCCCGCCGACTGGGACTTCGGGCAGCGCGGCGGGAAGCTGCCGGGCCTCTACGGCGGCCCGCCTGGACAGGCCAGCGGCGGCGAGCACGGCAAGGCCTGGTCGACCCGGTACATGTGGCGGATCCGCAGCGACGAGCCGAAGGCCACGGTGTACGTCTACGACCCGTCGATGGGCGATGGCTACGGCGAAGACGTCGGCCTGGGCACGTGGAACTGGCAGGCCGACGACCAGTGGCACACCGTGGAGCAGTCGGTGGACCGCACCAACGGCACCATCACCGTCTGGTACGACGGCCAGCAGGTGCTCGACGAGCAGGGCATCCACGAAATCGCCGACATCCCGTTCTCGGGCGTCTTCTTCTCCACCTTCTTCGGCGGCCACGACACCTCCTGGGGCCCGAGCCGAGACGTCCACGCCCAGTTCCGCAACTTCCAGGTGTCCGACACCAAGTCAAACTGACCTGACCGCGGGCCTTCCCCGGAAGGCCCGCGGTCAGCGCGCCGGACCCCAAAGACCTTCAGCCGCACCGGCTTGCAGGTGTTCGGTGTAGACGCCGACCTTCCACCGGATCAGCGATCAGGTTTCAAGACCCCGAGCCAAGGTGCCGCGACAGGCTTGTGGGCCGCCACCTCGCCGAAGCTAGCTGGTCGAGGCGGGCAGTACTGCGAGGACTGCTGCGACATCGCACCGCTAGCCGCCCCGGGGAACGGTGGACGACGGCGGCGTTCGAGCGCACGCACTCGCCCCCGAAAGCGCCGACCGCCTTTGGCAGGTCTCAGCCGACCTCACCGGGGTCCGCTCCGCCTGGGCTCCGAAGTGACCGCTACTCGTCGAGCAGGTGTCGGAGGAATTTGTCCGGTGCGGCCAGGAAGTCGCGGGTGAGCCGCACCGGAAGCGCTTCGTCGTAGGCGACCTGCTCGATCTCGCGGGTTTCGGAGATCTCCAGGATGGTGGCGCCGGGCAGCGCGAGCAGGACCGGCGAGTGCGTGGCCAGATCCAGGAACGACTCGCCGTGCGAGCGCTCGTGCGGCGAGACACCGCCGTAGGCGGGCAGCAGCGGCGGGGAGTAGGGGTCTTCGTCCGGACGCTCGATCTCGCTAGCGACGTTGTAGTACGACTCGGCTCGCGGGAAGAACCCGGTGCGCGGCTTGTGCCCACCCCAGGTCAGGATCAGCTGATCGCCGAGCGAGGATTCCGTGGCGCGGGTCGCGAACCGGAAGTTCTGGCTCCCGTCCTCGGGGTTGAAGCCGACCGCCACGGCGAGCGCCTCGACCAGGGTCGAGTTCCCGGTTCCGGACGGGGTTCGAGTGTGATGGCTGAATGCCGCCAGCCTGGAAGGGATTTCGTCGACAGCATTGGGTTCGTCCGATGATGGCGAACGTTTCGAGGAAAAGATGAACACGGCGCGTTTCGAGTCCAAAGTGGTCCTGGTGACCGGTGCGACTTCCGGCATCGGCGAAGCCACGAGTCGGCGGCTGGCCGCCGAAGGTGCGGCGGTGGTCCTCGGCGCCCGCAGCAAGGACGTCGGCGAGGAGCTGGCGGCCGACATCCGCGCGATGGGTGGCCGGGCGCTGTTCGTGCCCACCGATGTGACGGTGGAGAGCGATGTCGCGGCACTGGTGCGCGCGACGATGGACGAGTTCGGTCGGCTCGACGGCGCGTTCAACAACGCCGGTGCGGTGACCGCCTTCGGCGCGGTGCAGGACATCCCCGCGTCCGGTTGGCAGGGGGAGATCGAGCTCAACCTGAACAGCGTGTACTTCGGCCTGAAGCACCAGATTCCGGCGATCCTCGCCTCGGGTGGCGGGGCGATCCTCAACAACGCCTCGAACCTCGGCGTGGTCGGCATGGGCAGCGTTTCGCCTTACGTGGCGGCGAAGCACGGCATCGTCGGCCTGACGAAGTCGGTCGCGCTGGAGACCGCCGCGCAGGGCATCCGCGTCAACTCCATCGCCTCCGGCGCGGTGGACACCCCGGCGTTCCGCAGCACCATGGGCGCGACGCCGGAAGGTGAGGCGCAGATCGCCGGGCTGCACCCGATGGGCCGGATCTCCAAGCCCGAGGAGACCGCCGCGTTCGCGGCGTTCCTGCTCAGCGACGAGGCCAGCTTCATCACCGGCGCCAACCTGTCGATCGACGGCGGATTCACCGCTCAGTGACCGACGGGGTCGTGAGTGCGCAGCAGTGTTCGAACACTGCTGCGGCACCATCGCCGAACTCGGCGAAGGCGTCGAAGGCTGGCAGGTCGGTGACGAGGTCTGCGCGCTGCTCGCCGGCGGCGGTTACGCC
>NZ_JBSFBZ010000089.1:0-19977 GCF_053593195.1 Saccharopolyspora sp. NPDC002376 | reverse complement strand
AGCCGAGCATCCCTCGCGCCCTCGATGCCCGACCCCGCCGGTGCCCCGGCGAAGAAGATGGTGCCCTTGTTGACGCCGAACTGAACAACGTTCCTGGCCGAACCACTGGAGTGGTTGTGGATCTCGTACCCCTCTGCCACCCCGCACAGTGTGCCGCACACACCTACCCACCCGTGCAGGATCACCGGAAGCCACGATCTCAGCGAATTTCCTTGCCATCAAGATCAACAAATAGGCCCGGGAAACAGCCTGCTCAAGCAGGGGTGGCGCCAGCCCTCCGGGGCTGGCGAGAATCGCAACCCGGTCGGCCGCGTGCCGGGCAAGCCCGGCGTCGGTGACACCAGCCCGGCTAAGCTAACGAGGATCGCAACGTATCTGTGCAGGTCGCGTGGTTGTGATCTGCACAGGTGGTGCCAACACGCAAGAGCTCACGAAGATCACAACATTCCCTTGTGAGCAAATGGCCAGCACTGCCTGTCTACGGAAACGTCAAGGCCACCGAATCACGGTCCTGCCCAGTCGGCGTTTGAGGCGATCCACCTAAGCCGTGCACCGCATCTCGTCGCGCAAGCCACCTACTGCTCGCCGCGTTGGAGAACCAACTCGCACAATGGAATTGAGAGGCATAACCACACCGCGGCCCCATGGCCAACACCCAACCAAACCAGCCCGATCCCGCCGCACACCCACCGGCAACACTGATCGCCTCGCAACGCACCAGCGTGGCCCCACTCCACCTGAGTGGGGAGCAGCCGACGGGATGCCCAGGTGGGTTCTGTTCGTGTGGACCACCTCCACGTGCGTGGAGAGCACCGCTGACAGCGCTCCCGCTGCTGGCACGGAAACTCACCTGGACCGACCGGGCGTGGCTGGCGCTGCTGGCACGACTACTCCCATCCGGCCAGCTGCCGAAGATCCGATTGATCATCACCCCGAGCACGCCGCTGCACCGGCACCACGACCCGCTGCGCCGCCGCTGGGCCCACCGCTCGCGACGCGCGAATCCTGGTCGCCCGCGGGTTCACCGGACCATCAAGACCCTCATCCTCCGTCTTGCCAACGAGAACTCGCCATGGCGATATCGCCGCATCCACGGCGCACTCGCCGGCCTCTGGATCATCATTGCCGCCTCCACCGCGTGGGAGACCCTCACAACGCCGGGATCGACCCGGCACCACGACGCGACACCGGCCCGACCTGGGCATCCTTCCTACGTTCCCAAACCGCCGCGATCCTGGCCTGTGACTTCGTCGTCGTCGACCTGCTGGATGGGTCCAAGGCCTACGTCCTGACCGTGATCGAGCACGCCACCCGCCACGTCCGCGTACTGGACGTCACCTTCCACCCGACCGCCGACTGGGTCGTGCAGCAGGCCCGCAACCCGCTGATGAATTTGGAGGACGTCGGCATGCAGGCGCGGTTCCTGATCCATGACCGGGACACCTCTTTCGGCCAAACCTTCGACACCGTGTTCACTACCGCCGGCATCCAGGTAATCCGGACCGGGATCCGGACACCTCGCCACAACGCAATCACGGAGCGATGGTTCCGAAGCCTGCGTTCCGAACTTACCGACCGCACGCTAATCTGGAATCTGCCCCACCTGATACGGCTGCACCGCGAATACGAAGATTTTCATCACTCGCACCGTCCCACCGCGAACTTGGACAGGCCGCGCCTCTGAAACCACGGCCCGACAACGTTATCGACCTCGAGGCGTTCCGCGTACGGCGACGCGATCGCGCCGGAGACCTCCTCCACGAATACCAGCAGGTCGCTTAAGTTTTCGGCACCCTCAGATTGACAAATAAAGACCAGCAACGCGCAGCACGTGTCTCATCGTTTGTGAAAGCATGAGTCCTTCTCGAAGATCTGAGTCACGTTATTGACGAACCAGTCCTGCGTAGCGAGGTGCACACGCCCCGGTGCTTCTCGAGCCACGGTCAGCGCTTCGGAGGAGAGGGTGCTCATGCCGGCCAGGTCATGGAGGACCAGATGTGTGGCCGGCATGTTCGAAGAGTCGATCCGCACCTGCCGGATGCGCAGCCAGGTCGGTTCGTTGAGGAGCAGCGGACCGTGCTCGGACCGGAACCATTCTTCGAACGACTCGCCGCTGGTCAAGGGTGGGTTGAACCACAACGCCGTCAGCACCGACCCGCTCCCCACATCTTGCTGCTGGCCGCGGTAGGCGATGCTCCCCGTGGCGACCTGTACGGCCTGTGACGCAGCGGAATCGTCGGGCAGATGGACACAGGCCCAGCGTTCGTCGGCTTCTGCGGCTTGTCGATAGACCGGAACGTCGTGCGAGCTCGCTACGAGGCGGGCCGCGTTCTCGTTGTCGAAAACACTGAACTGAATACGTGTCGCCTCAGATGACATGAGTTTTCTTCCGGTGTTCGCGCCGTGACAGGCTGGGGTGGGTGAGAAATTCAATAGGCTCCAGGAGCAGGAGTGCTACAGCGCGGCTACGCCAGCGCGTGCGCAGTCCTCGTCCTGCTGAGCCGAGCCGCCACCGACGCCACACGCACCGAGAAGGATTCCGTCGACGACGACGGGAACCGCGCCCTGGCAATAGATGATGTGCCCACCTTCAGCGGAAGCGATGCCACTCATGATGGGGAAGTGGGCCAGTTCGGCCACCACGCCGCTCGGCCTGGCGAATGCGGCCGACGCGACAGCCTTTCCTTGCGAGCCGTAACCGCCGGCCCAATGGGCGCCGTCCATGCGCTGGAAGGCGACAAGACGGCCGCCGGCATCGCAGACTGAAACACTGATCCGGATGCCGAACTCTTCGGCCTTGCGCATCGCGCCGTGCAGGATCGAGTTGGCCTGTTCAAGGGTGAGAGTCATGTCGCTACCTCTCGATCGATCATGGATGGGGATTGCTTGATCGCGCCGCTGTTGGCCTGCCACGCCGGTCGGGAAGGTCGACAGCGATCATGGAATCGCTCGGAACATCGACAACTCGGCGTTGACCACGAACGGTCGAATCGTCGAGTTCCACTCGCCTTCTGCGGAAGCGGCAGCCCACTCAGGGCTCTGCGGCAGGTCCGGCGAGTCCACTCGATAGAGGGTTAGGTACTTCTGCACCCCCGCGTTGGGCCTCTCCAAGACATAGCGTTGTACGTCCAGCACACCCGGGACCTTGGAGATGGCGAGCACGTGCTCGGAATCATAGATGCGGTTGAACTCGTCTTCCATGCTCTCCGGGATATCGAGCCGGACGAGCCACAGAAAGTGGTTCATTGCGCTTGACTTCAACCACGCATCCTTTCAGCAGCCGCGTCGCCGCGGGGCACCACAGTTCTTCGATCCGGGTACGAGTGCCTCGCCTCGATGACATCGAAGTTCAACGCGACCAGTCTTCCCGCACGAGCGCACGGCGGGAAGGCGCTAAGTGCTGGCACCGTGATAGACCCTGGCTGCAGCCGACCGCGCGGGGGCGCTCTGAGCCTGACAGCGAGGGGCATCGCTCATCGGGACGCCGTCAACTATCACGCCGATAACGCGTTGGTGACTGACTTCGGTCTGCCCTTGAGGCAGGATCAATCGAGCGCAACGGTCGATGGCTTGGGCTAGCCAGTGCTGGTCAGGGTGGGCCTCGGCGGCGGTGAGGAGTTCGCGGGCGATGTGTGCCCCGCATAGCGCGTGGTCGCAGTCGGTGTAGGCGTTGTCGGAAGCCCAGCAGTCGTGTACCGCGATGCCTGTGAAGTCATCGAGCACGCCCAGGTTGCTGATCGCGGCCCGGCCACGGGAGGCGTCGAGATGGTAGGTGGTCAGCGTGTCGGTGGAGGCGACGTGCAGCCACCAGCGGGCGCCGGTGACCTTGGTGCCGGTCTCGTCCACGTGCAGGATGTGCGCCGCCGTCAACAGGCTCCGGATCAGTTTTTCTGCCTCGCCCAACGCTGCGGCGGTCTCGCACAGCACCCGGCACACCCACCCCGCCGACGGCCGCGCTCCGGACTGATCGGTGACCAGCTCGACTACGCGGGCGACCGGGATGTGCTGGAACACCAGCAGATACACCACCCACGCCCGCAGATTCGGCCCGTAGGAGGCCGGTGCTGCGGCCACGCCCTCCGGTGCGGCGGCAGTGGTGACCGTGCCACAGGTGCAGCGGCACCGATGCAGCCGATGCTCGGTGACCGTCGGCGACATCACCGGCAGGTCGATGACCGGACGACGCACCAGCTCCACCTCGGCCGCCGTGACCAGGCTGTTGCCGCAGTCACTGCAACATTACGGAACATGATCCACGACCTCGTCGGGATGATCGACCAGCCGCAACGAAAACCCTTGCGCACCAGGCTGTTCGCCTGGCTTGCGGCCAGTGGCGCGCCGCAACGACTTCGGAGGCCGGCCATGCTCGGGACCATCCGAGGAAGGGGGTTTCGACGAGTTCCGCGAGTTCAGGCCCACACGCCGCTTCAACTCGGCGTTTTCCGCCTCCAATTCCGCGTTACGAGTCTCCACCGCGGCGAGACGAAACTCTAGTTCCTCAACGCGCGCACGCAAACTCTCCAACGACACGCCCTTGGAAACCGGCACCCCAAGGTCATCCCATGCCGGTCACAACCGACCCGAACCAGCCCGAACACCTGAATAGTTACGACTCAAGTAAGGACGTGATGTAGTGTTTCTCGCCGAGAAGGTTAGGCCGACTCGAACGGCGCTTCTCATCGTAGACATGCAGAACGACTTCTGCAGCCCCGGCGGTTTCATTGACCGTTCCACGAATTTCACGCCGGACATGACAACAGCCGTTGCGCAGCACATTTCGGCTCTGCGGGACGCGGCCGAGCACCTCGGCATACTCACCGTCCATGTCGTTTCACACTTTGACGACGAATACCTCAACGAACCCATGCGAGAGCGTCTCACCCGAATTGGTGCGGAGCCCTACTGCATCTCGGGCACGTGGGGTGCAGAAATCATCGACGACCTGAAGATCCGCCCCGGGGAGCTGCAGGTCGAGAAACACACCTACGACGGGTTCTTCGGAACTCGGCTGCAGAGTGTACTCGAGGAGCATCAGATTCGAACGGTCGTGGCCACTGGACTGGCTACGGATAACTGCGTTGCAGCGACGGCCAAGGGTGCCTACTTCCGTGGCTTCTACGTCGTCATGCCGACAGATTCCTGTGCGGCTGGCAGTGAGGCGCAACACGAGGCCGGATTGCGAATCGCTGGCCACGCCTACGCAGAGCTCTGCACGAGCGACGAACTGCTGACGACCTGGGCCACGACCCACGGCGTAGCCGGCAGCCAGCGAGAGGTCATCACGTCAGAAGGGGGCGCCAACGGTGCCGGAAGCTAGCGCAGACATCCACATCGGCGGCGTCACCCACTACTTCGAACAGCCGGGCTCCAGAGGGCACACCAGGGTCCTGGCGAACGTGTCGCTCGACGTTCCTGCCGGGCAGTTTCTCGCGATGGTCGGTCCGTCCGGTTGTGGCAAGACCACCTTGCTGAACATGGTTGCCGGCCTGGTCGAGCCCACCCATGGAACCGTTCGTCGCGGTCAGGAGCCCGTCGCGGGTCCGGACCGCGAGGTGGCCTACATGCTGGCGCGGTCGGCTCTGCTCCCGTGGCGCACGGCCAAGGGGAACGTCGAGTTCGGTCTCGAGCTTCGCGGCGTGCGACGGTCGGAACGAAGTGCCACAGCCGAAAGGTTGCTGGAGAGCACCGGTCTCTCTGATTTTGCCGACAGCTATCCAGCCCAGCTGTCGCAAGGGATGCGGCAACGAGTCGCCATCGCCCGGACCTTCGCGATCGAGCCGAAGTACATCCTCATGGACGAGCCGTTCGCTGCCCTCGATGCGCAGACGAAGTTGGTTCAGCAGGAGAAGTTCGTCCACGTCTGGGAGCAGAGCGGCTCGACGGTCATCTTCGTGACGCACGATCTCGGTGAAGCCATCTTGATGGCGGACCGCGTTGTCGTCGTCTCCGGTCGGCCGGGACGGATCAAGGCCGATCTCGAGATTCCGTTCCCCCGGCCGCGAGACATGGAGAACCTGCGCTTCAGTGATCGGTACCGCGATCTGCATGAATCCATGTGGGCAGAACTACGTGACGAAGTCAGGCAGGTGTGAGCTATCCCATGAGTACAACGCATTCATCAAGCGATGTGCCCCAGATTCCTGCTGACAAGACCGGCGTCTTGTTAACGGATGCGGAGATTCCGCCGCCACCGCCGACCCCCCGCGCGCACAAGAAGATCGCAGGAAACCTCCAGATCCAGGGCCTCAGGATCGCCGCCCTGGTGGTCATCTGTAGTGCCTGGGAGATCTGCAGCAGGATGGGGTACATCGATCCCTTCATGGTCAGTTCGCCTACTGCCGTTGCGCGGTTCCTGGGTGAAGCGTTCACCTCAGGTGATCTGTGGCCGCACATTTCGGCCACCGTCACTGCGACGTTGCTGGCCTTCGCCATCGGATCTCTGGCTGGGGTGATCACCGGGCTGATCCTGTCCGTGTCGCCGCGATTGAATGCGGTGCTCGACCCGTTCCTGACGATCGCCAATGCCATGCCCCGGGTGGCTCTGGCGCCGCTGTTCCTGTTGTGGTTCGGCCTGGGGCAAACCTCGAAGGTGATGATGGGGATCAGCACCGTCTACTTCATCCTGGTGCTGAACACCTATGCGGGCGTCAAGTCGATCGACCCCGATCTACGCACGATCGGGGTGGTGATGGGTGCGAACCGGACCCAGACGTTCACCAAGCTCATCGTCCCGGCCACGATCCCGTCCGTTTTCGCAGGGCTGCGGCTCGCGGTGGTGTATGCGCTGCTCGGTGTCGTGCTCGCGGAGATGCTGGCGTCGCAGCAGGGCCTGGGGCAGTTGCTCCAGTACTACGCCGGGCTCTTTCAAGTGCGGGGAGTCTTTGGTGTCCTGATCGTGTTGTCGTTGCTCGCCGTCGCGGGCTCAGCCGTCGTCGCAGCTGTCGAAAGACGAATTCTCCGATGGCAAAGAACGTGATGTCTGGCCGATAGTGCACCACTTTCTCGGACCAAGGAAGAATTGTTGAGCAACTATGAAAGGGGATCAATGCGTCGACTAATAGCGGTAATCCTCGCAGTCGCTCTCGGAGCCCTTGGCCTGGCCGCATGCGGAAGCACGCGCAGTGACGGAGGAGGGACTTCTGCGAAGACGGAACTCAAGGTCGCGATCTTTCCGGGCGCCTTTCAAAGCCTTCCCGCCTACTTCGCCGAGAAGCTCGGGTTTTACAAGAAGCATGGAGTGAATGTCACGTTTCTCAATGTGCAGGGTGGGCCGGCGGCCGTTTCCGCCGTGCTGTCGAAGTCGGCAGATGTCATGCTGAACGGCCTGGACAACGTCATGCTTGCACGCGAGGCCGCGGACGGCCCGGATCTGATCATGGTCAGTGGCAACACTAACAAGCAGATCAACAGCCTGATCGTGCGGGACGGCTTGGCAACGCCGTCCCTGGACCTGGGTTACCCCCAGATGATGCGCGATTTCGCGGGCAAGCGGATCGGAGTGACCGCTCGCGGAAGCTCGCTCGAGAACATCGTGCGCATCATGCTAGAAGCGGGCGGCGTCGATCCCGACAAGGACGTGAACTGGGTCGCGATGGGGACTGGTCAGGCGCTGGCCGCCGGGCTCACGACCGGGCAGGTCGACGCGATGCTGGCGCCCGAGCCGCTCCTCACCCAACTAGTCGACAGCCAGAAGAAGGCCCGCCTGGTTCTGGAGACCCGGGCAGGTCAGCCGGACTCGTTGCAGTGGCCCTACAACATGTGGTGGGCGCTTGCCCCGGTGGTGACGCAGAAGCAGGCCTCGTTCACGTCCTTCCAGGCAGCCATGAAGGAGACCTTCGACTACATGGCCAAGCCCGAAAACGTCGATGCTCTCATCCCTTACGTGCAGGAGTTTCTCTCGACTGACGAGAAGACGGCGCGTGCGCTGATGAGCCCCCTGAACGTCTCCACGTTCGGATACGACGTGGACCGCGTAGGGGTCGAACGGTTGTGGGCACATATGACGTCCCTCGGATTGATCAAGGACTCTCCCGCGTTCGCCGACGTGACTGATCCAGGAGTCCGCTAGCCAGGCCGGGCTCCTCCACCGACGAGATCGCTCGTCGGCGGAGGATTCCGATGGAGATCGCTTCGCCTTCGCCGGATGACGGCGAGGTGTGAATTGATGGAGGTAGACACATGATTCGGGTTGGCGTACGCATTCCCGCCTGCCAGTCGTTGACAGCCTTCGCCGAGGCAGTCGTCGATGTCGAACAACGCGGGTTCGATGCTCTCTGGGTGCCGGACTCGCAACTGTTGTGGCGTGACACGTTCGCGGCGCTCGCGTTCGCAGCCTCCGCCACGACGACCATCCGGCTGGGGACCGGGGTTACCAACCTCCGGACCCGGCACCCCTCGCTGCTGGCTTCGTCGGCGAACACCGTCGCTGAACTTGCGCCGGGCAGGCTTCGACTGACTATCGGGACCGGCGACAGCGCCGTCAAGCTCGTCGGGGACCGACCGACGAGGCTGGCGGAGACCCGCGAGGGCGTGGCCATGGTCCGATCGCTGATGCGTGGTGACACCTGGGACTTCAAGGGCCGGTCTATGCATCTGCGTGATGCCCAGGGAGCGGTGCCCAGCTTCCTCGCCGCGAGCGGACCGAAGAACGTGGAACTCGCCGGCGAGATCGCGGACGGCGCGTTGCTCCTAGGTGGCGCTGCTCCCGAGCTGATCCAGCGGAACCTCGCCCGGCTGAACGAGGGTGCACGACGTTCAGGCCGCAGTCTGGAGAACTTCGAGAATGCCCTGGCGGTGTTCTGCCACGTCACGGACGATCCGGAACGTGACGCTCGCATGCTGAAACCGATCATCGCGACCGTGATCCAGACCGGCGGCGGTGATGCGCTGGAGAAGGTCGGCATCAGCATCGAGCCGGGACTGATCCCCCAGTCGCCCTATCCGGACTACTCCCATGCAGAGGACCTGGAGGCGGCGATCGCTCGGCTGGATCCAGTCATCCCCGACAAGGTCGCGCTGCGCTTTGCCGAACAGTTCTGCCTGTTTGGGCCGGCGTCTAGCGTCGTCGAACAGTTCCGTGAGCTCGAATGTGCAGGCGTCACGGAGGTGTACCTGCGGCACCTGGGCAGCTACGAAGTGCCGCATCAGCTCATCGAAGCCGTGTCGGATGAGGTGCTTCCTGTGCTGACCAGCAAGGCCGGATGAGTCGAGGAGAGGCGTCCGCTCCGTGACCAGCGATGCTCGGTCGGGAGCCGGTGTTCGCCGAGTCGTGTCCAGCCTGCTCGCTCTCCTCTTGCTGCAGGTCGTCCTCGGCTCGGCCGACGCTTGGAGCGTGTTCGGGCTCGCGATCGGAGGTCGAGGCACTTCGCGCGCGGGAACCATGGCCACGGTCTTGCCGTTCTCGATCCTGATCGGCCTGATCTACGTGGGCTGTGTGCTCGAGCGCCGACGGAACGGGCGGTCATTTCCACGGCACGGGAATCCCGAACAAGACCGAGTTCCCCGAGGCCTGGGACGACACCAAGATCCTCGACGCCGTCGAGGAGGTAGCCAAGAACCCGGACAGCCCGCCGATCCTGTCCGATAGCGGGAACTACAGAGTTAGTGGAACCGTGGACGATGTCGAGGTCGGGGGTATGTAACCCCGGAAGGACAAGTCGAGACTGGCTTTCCCGTGCGTGGCGAGGGCGTCGTTCGCAACGATGAGTTCGGCAACCCCCACCCAGTACCCTGAAGCGAGTGAGCGGAGACAGAACAACGATGGACACCAAGCCGAACGAGGCGGTTGATCAGCCGCGGAACCGCAGTGACACCCGCCGAGAAGGCAGCACTGACCCAGCTGCTGAATGCCGCTCCCGTCGGCGACTTCGACTACATCAGCAACCGTGATCAGACCCTGGCCGCGATCCAGGTCGCAGAGCAGCCACAGGCCACCACCTACGGCGACCTGCGCGCACTCAGCACGGATACACATGCCCTCTTGAAACGCCTGGCCGACCGCCTCCCGTCGGACCGGCTGGAGGAATACCGCGCACTGAGTCGAGTCGGCGAATGGGCCATGCTGGCCAACGAGTTGTCGGCGAGCCTGGTGCCCGACAGATCCCACTGCAACGTCCCGAACGGGATGCACTCGCCGCTCTGCTGAACTGGTTCCGCCCCGCATCGGTTGCCGATCTCGCATACATCCGCGATCGCGAGAACACTCTTGACCATTCCACTTCCAAGGGAGCTACCCCTCCCCATTCGGCAAGCTCAATCCTCGTCGAAGTTCTACCGTCGGCGCCGTCCGACGAGAATCCGATGCACGACGTGCATCGTGGACTGCCAGCCCGACCTGACCATCAGGGCCAACCCGGACGACCTGCGCAGGGCGGTGAGCAACCTGCTCGACAACGCCGTCCAGCACGGATCCGACCCCATCACCGTGCGAGCCCAAGATCGCCACGAAGACGGCAACGTCGTGATCGAAGTGAGAGACCACGGACCCGGCCTGGACCCCGAACTGCTCCCGCAGATCTTCGACCGCTTCACCCGCGCCGACACCGCCCGCACCAGCGAAGGCACCGGCTTGGGACTTGCCATCACCGCGACGCTCGTCCACCGAAACGGCGGATCCGTCGCAGCCGCCAACGCCGGCGACGGCGGCGCCGTCTTCACCCTCGCGTTCAAACCTGGTGCCGCTAACAACGACGGGTAACCCGAGGTTGACATCACGTTCTGCACCCCGCGCCTACCACCACATGGTTTCGGGACAGGTAATCGTGTCCCGAAGCTGAGCTCTCGCTACATGTGCTGTGGCGACCGTTCGGGGACACGTCGGGACACCCGCCAGCACCTGTCCCGAACTTTCCACTGTCGCCATTTTCCCAGGTCAAAATGAAACGGGTGTGGCTCTTCCTGAGGGAGTTTTGATCAGGGGTTTTGCTGGGTAGTGATCATGAAAAGGGCTCCTTCTCGCTACGTTGTGGGTGTCTAACGTCCATCAACGAAAAGAAGAGCCCGGTGTCAGGGTAGGCGAACCACGAAGCCACGGATGCGTTCGAGTCCTCACGGGCGGTGTTCGAATCGATCATCGGCGAGTCCGCTGCTGCCGGCTGTGGCGAGATCACGCATGGCGCGTTGGAGGAGTTACTGGTCGAGCGGTCGCGGGAGCTGATGCGGCGGTTGTTGCAGGATCATCTGGATCTCCGGTCGGTGCGGGAACGCCCGATTCCCGGTGGTGTGACCGGCGCCGAGGGCATCGGGCGCACCCGCCTGGAGCGGGGTCACCAGCGCAACCTGGGCACGGTCTTCGGTGAGGTCAATGTGACCCGGCTCGCCTACCGATCGCCCAGGGCCACCAACGTCTATCCCGCTGACGGGATGTTGAACCTGCCAGCGGAGAAGCATTCTCACGGGCTGCGGCGGCTGGCCGCCGTCGAGGCCGCACGCGGCTCGTTCGCCGACGCTCAAGCCGCGATCACCCGGGTAACGGGGCAGGAACTGGGCAAACGCCAGGTCGAAAAGCTGGCCGCAGCCGCCGCGGTGGACTTCGATGCTTTCTATCAGGTTCGACGCCCCGCAGAGGGCACGGCTGGCGATGTGCTGGTGCTGTCGGCTGCTGGCAGGGCATTGTGATGCGCCCGGAAGGACTACGCGAGGCCACCCGTAAGAAAGCCACTGGTGTGGGCACGAAACTGGGCAATCGTCTGTCCAAAGGAGAGAAACGCAACCGTAAACGCCTGGCAGAAGTCGGTGCCGTCTACGACATCACCCCTGTCATGCGAACCCCTGCCGACGTGAGATTCCGGACCTGCTGTACGGCCCACTGCCGGGTCGGATGGGCGGTGACGCCGGTGATGTGCAGCCGCCGCGTGCCGTGCTCGAGGAACGCCAGTGCGTACAGCCTCCTGCCCAGCACGGTGTCGACGTGCAGGAAGTCGGCCGCGATGATGCCCTCGGCCTGCGCGGTGAGGAACTCGCGCCAGGTTGGGCCGGAGCGACGCGGGGCCGGGTCGATGCCCGCCGCGTTGAGGATTTCCCATACCGTGGATGCGGCGATCGGGTGTCCAAGACGGGCCAGCTCCCCCTGGATCCGCCTGTGCCCCCACCTCGCGTTCTCTCGAGCGAGCTGCAGGATCAGCTTCTTGAGCGCCGCCCTGGTCGGCGGGCGTCCGGTGCGGTCGCGGCGCTCGGTGTAGTCCCACTTCGCGGCGATGAATCTGCGGTGCCAGGCGAGCAGGGTTCCCGGGGTGACGGGGAAGACCTCTCGCCAGCGCCGCCGGGGTATCAGTGCGGACAGGGCGGCGAACCAGAACCGGTCCGCCGGTTCGTAGCGGACCGGCCCCTTGAGTTGGCGGCGTAGCACCGCGTTCTCGTGCCGCAGTACGAGTAACTCGGCGTCCCTGGCAGTGTCGCGGCGCAGCAGCACCGCCGTGGCGGACAGCAGCTTCCGGGTCACCTGGTACCGCAGCGACACGATCATCCGGACATGGTGCAGCCGAGGACGCATTATCGCTGTCAGCTGCGGCTATGACTTTCCGAGCGGCACAAGGTGCAGACGTGCCGACGTGAGCTCCTCGACCGCACCCTGATCTGGAACCAGCGGCACCTGCTCCATGCCTTGCGCGAGCTCGAACAGTTCTACAACTCTCACCGCCCTCACCAAGGCATCGAGAACACTCACCCGCTACGTCCCTTGCCTGCGCCAGCCGCCAAACCGGAGCAGCTCGATCCTGTCAACATCCGTCGACGCGACCGGCTGGGTGGCATCTCTCACGAGTACCACCACGCAGCATGACCTGCAAGGATAAGGTTTTCGGCAAGCGCAGCGCGGAAGGACCTCTGATCCTTTGGATCAGAGGTCCTTCCGGTCCTCAGGCTGGACCGTCGATGGTCAGCGCGCACGTGACCGGCTGGCCGGGTTTTCCGGTCGCGGTCGCCCGTTCCTCGCCTTCGACCAGCACCTTGCAGGTGAGTGCCGAAGTGGGAGAGTCCGGCGTGATGACGAACTTCGCCGGGCCGCCCATCGGAGCCCACTTCTCGTGGTGCGGGACCGTGAGCTGCTCCGGCTCTTGGTTCAGCGAGTCCGAAGTGGACTTCTGCACGGTGCCGGTTGCCCCGGCGGGCCCCGAAACTTCCAGCGTCACTTCGTAAGCGGTCTCTTCCGGCGGGTGGCTGCACGCGGTGAGGCCGACGAGGGCGAGTGCAGGCACGGCCAACACGAGTGCACGCTTCATGGGTTGAGCTCCTTCGGGGAACGGCGTTCGATCTTCCGAGAAAGACGGTAGTGATCGCCCGCCCGGCAGCAGATCTACCGGAAGGCCGGTTCACCCGGGAATCCCTACGACTTTCGGCCGACCTCCTTCGACTGCCACGCCCACGCGGCGATCTCCACGCGGTTCCGGGCGTCCAGCTTGGACTGGATGTTCGACAGGTGGGTCTTGACGGTGCCGACCGAGAGGAACAGCTGCTCGGCGATCTCGGCGTTGGTAGCGCCGGTGGCGACCAGCCGGGTGACATCCAGCTCCCGCGCGGACAGCGGGTTGGGCGGGGGCCTGTGAGACTCGCCGGAGGAGTAATTGCGCAGCAGTTTCACCGTGATCGCAGGGCTGACCAGTGCCTCACCGGAGGCCGCTGCGCGCACTCCCTCAAGCAGCAGCGCGGCGCTCGCGGTCTTGAGCACGAAGCCGCTGGCACCGCCGTTGAGCGCCCGGTGCACGTACTCGTCTTCCTCGAAGGTGGTGACGATCACGACCTTGGGCGCGTTGACCGAGCCTGTGGCGTTGATCCGCTGCAGCGCGTCCAAGCCGTTCAGCCGGGGCATCCGGATGTCCATCAGCACCACGTCCGGCCGGTGCAGCTCGATCAGCTCCAGCGCTTCGACGCCGTCGGTCGCCTTGCCGACGACCTCCATGTCGTCCTCGGCCGAGAGAATCATCTCGAAACCCGTGCGGATCATCGCCTGGTCGTCGGCGATGAGCACCCTGATGGTCACGTATTACCTCCGTTCGACGGCAGCGGCAAGCGAGCCTGGATGACCCAACCGCCTGCCGGATCGGGGCCGTGTTCGAACTCGCCGCCGACCTCGGCGATGCGGTCGCGCAGGCCCCGCAGCCCGTAGCCCTTGTCGGAGATCTTGCCAACCGTTCCGTCGTCACCGACGCGCACCACCACCTTGGAGTCCGAACGCTCCACGTCGATGCGCACGGTCGTCACGTCGCGGCCGTGCTTGCGGACATTGGTGAGCCCTTCCAGAGCGACCCGGTGCGCGGTGGAGCTGGTCTCGGGCGGGATCCTGTCGGTCGAGCCGCGCAGCTGAAGCCGCGCGTCGGGCCCAGGACCGCGATTGAACCGCTCGACCAACGTGGCGATCTCGTCGAGGGTGGCCAGCGGCGCGGTGGTCGCGGTGTCCTCGGCTCGCAGCAGGCCGACCATGCGATGCAGCGACTCCATCGCCTCGGTGCCGGCCTCGGCGATGCTGTCCAAAGTGGCCAATGCCTGCTGCGGTGACCGCTCGGCGATCGCCTGCGCGCCACGCGCCTGCACCACCATGCCCGTCACGTAATGACCGACGAAATCGTGCAAGTCGCGAGCGAAATCGGTGCGCTGGACGAGCCGTTCGTGCTCGATCTCGCGCAGCCTCGCTTGGCGGGCCAGCCGTGCGGCCAGCCCGATCGTGCAGGACAGGACCACGGAGCACAGCAGCAGGAACGCGATCACCAACTCGGTCAACCGGCCGCGGCCGATCGCGGGCTGCGCCACGACCGTCACGGTCACGATCAACGTGGTGGTGACCACCCAGCGCTTCTCCGCCCGCCACACCACGAGCCCGAGCAGGACCAGCAGCACAGCGGTCGGGGTGAGCAGCGCGCAAGCGACGTCCGGGCGATCGTCCCAGTTCACCGGGTAGTACACCGCCGCGGCGAGCACGGCGGTGGCCAGGGTTGCCGTGGCCAGCTCGCGAGGGCCGAGCCGGGGTGCGATCAGCAGGACCACTGCCCCGACCGCTCCTGCCGACATCAGCACCGGGACCGGCCAGCTGGTTTCGTCGAATCCCTCGTAGATCACGTAGTCCAGCAGCATCAGCACGGGCGTCGCCAGGAGGATTCCGAGCAGCCAGAGCGTCGACTGCCAAGCAGCCTTGCCGGGGAAGAACATGATCCGAACTCTAGACAACCGGTTCACGTCGTCGGGTCGGCCGAAAGGTATAGCTTTTCGCAGGCGAATCGGTCAGCGGAGGGAGGCGGAGGGCACCCGCGACCGGACAGTGTTCGGGGCATGAGCCACCACAGCCACCTGGCGAGCGCCGATGCGGCCTGCCCGCGTCCCCGCCTGTCTTTCGCCGTTGAAGCGGTCGACCTCGTCAAGACCTACGGCAGCGGGCCTGCGGAGGTGCGCGCGCTGGACAGCCTGTCCGTCCGGTTCCCCACCGGGAGCTTCACCGCGGTGATGGGGCCGTCGGGCTCCGGCAAGTCGACGTTGTTGCAGTGCCTGGCAGGTCTGGACACCCCGACCAGTGGTAATGCGCTGATCGGTGGGGTCGACCTCACGACGTTGCGCGACGACGAACTCACCCGGGTGCGACGGGAACGGATCGGCTTCGTCTTCCAGCAGTACAACCTGCTGCCCGAGCTCACCGCGGAGGAGAACATGGTGCTGCCGATGCAACTCGCCGGGCGCAGGCCGGAACGCGGTGCGGTCGACGAACTCGCCGAGCGGCTGGGTGTGTCGGGACGCTTGAAGCACCGTCCTGCGGAAATGTCCGGCGGGCAGCAGCAACGGGTGGCGCTGGGCCGTGCGCTGCTCACCCGACCCGAGGTCATCTTCGCCGACGAACCCACCGGCAACCTGGACACGCGGTCCAGCGGGGAGATCCTCGATCTGCTGCGGCTGGCGGTGCGCGAACACGGGCAGACCGTCGTGATGGTGACCCACGACCCGGTGGCGGCCTCGCGCGCCGACGGTGTCGTGCTGGTCGCGGACGGGCGGTTCGTCGACGCGCTCGCCAAGCCCGATGCCGCGCGTGTTGCGGAATCCATGCGGCTGCTGGGGGAAGACCGATGAGCGCCGTCGTCCCGCACCTGCGCGCCGTCCGGCGAGCGCCGGTGCGCCTGCTGCTGTGCGGCGTGACGATCGCCGTGGCGACCTTCTTCATCACCGGCACGCTGCTCGGCCGGGACATGGCGCTGCGCACGATCACCAGCGAACTGACCTCGATCCCGGAGGCGGCGTCCGCGGTCGTGCGATCCCCGTCCGGGTTCGGGCCTGCCGAGCTGGACCGGATCGCGGCTCTTCCCGGCGTGACCGAGGCGAGCGGCCGGGTGAGCGGATCGGGGCTGGTGGGAGCCGTGGAGGTCGACCTCACGGCTGACCCGGGTTCAGGACCGCTGAGCCGGGTTGAGGTGGATGCGGGCACGTATCCGCGTTCACCGGGGCAAGTGGCGGCGTCCGCCCGCGCCGCCGAGCGGCTCGGTCTGGGGCTCGGCGACGAGATCCGGTTCGCTGGCACCGATGGGAGAACACCACGCGTGCTCACCGTGACCGCGCTGGTGGACTCCCCGTCCGCCGACGGGCTCGCGCTCTACGCCTCGGACCGGGAGGTGCTCGCGCTCACCGGCGCGGAACTAGCGCGTGTGGACGTCACCGGCGACCTGCCCACGATCCTGGACAGTGCCCGACCGACGGCGATGACCGTGTTGGCTGCGGCGGACGCGCGGCGTGCCGAGTTGCGCGAAAGCCAGCAAGTGGTGGACCAGGTTTCGGCCGTGCTCGGTGCGTTCGTGGTGCTGGCATCGCTCGCCTCGGCGATGGTCGCGGTTTCGGCCTTCCGGATCGTGTTCGCGCAACGCATCCGGCACCTCGCCATGCTGCGCGCGCTGGGCGCCACCAGAGGAGGCCTGCGCCGGGCACTGATCGCGGAGGGCGCGATCACCGGCTTGATCGCGACAAGCGCCGGAACCTTGCTGGCCATGGGAATCAGCGGGCTCGTGCCGCTGGTCGCGCCGGTGGCGGCGGTGACCCCGTCGCCGCTGGTGCTGGGTTCGGTGGTGGTCGGCGTCGTGCTCGCCGTGGTCCTCGCCGTGCTGGCCCCGGCCCAGGACGCGTCGCGGGTGTCTCCGCTGGAAGCGCTGCGGTCGACGACGCAGCCGAGCGAGCGCCGCTCCAGGACTGTGACCCGGACCGCGCTCGGAGTCGCGCTGCTGACTGTGGCGGTGCTGATGATGGCCTTCGCCGTTTCGCAGGGCCTGCTTTCGCGCTACCGCCCAGCCGGGAACACCGAAGATCTCATGGTGTTCGGGGTGGTGGCCGTCGCGGCGAGCTTCGGCGCGTACATGGCGTTCGCGCCGAGGCTGGTGCGACCGGTGCTGGCCGGCGTGCACCGCGTGGTGCGACGAGGCGGCGCGGTCGTGACGTTGGCGGTGCGCAGCGCGGGCGGGATGCCGCGCCGGGCTGCGTCGGTGTCGTCGGTGGTGGCCCTGGCCGCGACGCTGCTGCTCGCCGCGCTCACCGCCGGAGGTACCCTGCGTGACTACAGCGAAGCGAGCACGGCGGCGCAGTACCCGGCCGGCATCGAGGTCCGCGCACCCGAAGGCGAAGTGGTGCCAGCCGGGCTGCCCGCGGCGTTGGCGGCCGATCCGGCGTTGAGCACGGTCATCCCGTTCCGCTCTCCACGGCTGCAAATGGGGTTGCCGGACGGGCCGTTGAACTTGGAGGTGTCGGACCTGCCGATCACCCGGCTGCCGAACTCGGCCGGGACGACCGAAAGCGATGGCTCCCTGCGCGACCTGGGCCCCGGCACGATCGCGGTGGCCGACAGCTTCGCCAGCAAACACCATGTCGCCGTTGGCGATTCGGTTCTGCTCGGCGATCGTCGGGTGCGGGTCGCGGCGGTGGTCGTCGGGGAGGGCCTCGCCGGCTCGCAGGTCCTCGTCCACGCGTCCGACCTGGATGCGCTCGGGCTCGCCCCGGCACCGACGGCGATCGTGGTCGACGCCGCCCGCGCGGGTACCGACGGCCTGGCGGCGGCGCAGTCCGCGGTCGCCGCTCACGCGGCAACCGACCCGGACCTGGAGATCAGCGTGCTCGCCGACCTCCGCGCCAAGCGCTCCGACCTGGTCGGGCAGATCACAGGCAGCGCGCTGGCGCTGATCGCGCTCACCGTGCTGGTCGCCATCGTCGGTGTCGGCACCACCGCGAGCCTGTCGGTGGTCGAACGCAGGCGGGAAAGCGGAACGCTTCGTGCGGTGGGCCTTTCCCGCAGCGGCCTGCGCCGCGTCCGGGTCGGTGAGTCCGCGCTGTACGGCCTGCTCGGTGTCATCTTCGGAGCGCCGCACGGGGTCATGCTGGGTGCACTCCTAATCACCGCGGTGGTGCCGGAAGCGGCGCTGGCGATACCGGCCCCAGCACTGCTAGCGGCCTGCGCCGGACTCGTCGCGGTAGCCGGAGCGGCGGGCTTCCTACCGTCCTGGCGCGCCAGCAGAACGCCCCCGGCGGTGGTGACCCGCCAGGACTGACGTGCTGCGCAGAACGGCCGATGCCTGGTGCACGGGCCTCCTCGCCCGTGCACCAGGGGTTGAGCTTCGCGTTGAGCTGGACCATCAACGGTGGGTAGGTGGCCGTGACCTGATCGCGAGCTAGCAGGGCGTCGGCCTGGGAGCGCAGGAAGTCGGCCCAGGTGCTGGAGTTTCGTTCGGGTGCCGGGTCGATGCCAGCCTCCTGCAAGATCTCCCACACGGTGGACGCGGCCACTTTCGCTCCCAGGGTGAGCAGTTCACCGTGGACCCGGCGGTATCCCCAGCAGGGGTTCTCCTTCGCCAGGCGCAACACCAAGACTCCTTCCGGTCAGTCCGCTGCCGGTTACCAGAGCAGCTGACAGAACAGCCGTCGGCGCCTGCCCAAGTCACCATGAGTCGGCCCTGAATCTGGGTGACTCGGGCGGGTGGACCACAACTCCCTCAGACGATCCCGGTAAGCGCAAGCCGTGTGGTTAGCGCGCAACTCGCTCGGACACTCTTTTACCCCACGAGCTAGTACCCGGCGCTGATCGCCAGCGTTATCCAGCGGCGGTTCACCTGAAACCCCCTGCCCGGGCGGTGCCTCGAGTGCACATCTCACGTGCCAGACCAGGTCGAGTCCAAACGCCTCGGCGGGTAGCAACCAGCGATATGTGTCGTGTTCCTCGAGGCTGAGTACCACTGGTGCTGAAGGTGCCAACTCAGCGCTGAGGAAAGTCACCGTGTGGAAGCAGATCGGCCGACCGCCAGTGTCGGCATTGGTGAAGTGGGCGATCTCGTCGATGATCCGCACATCCAACGCTGTCTCCTCAGCAGCCTCACGCCGCGCCGCCTGCCCACCACACGCCGCGGTCTGCCGGACTCCCGACTCGACGAAATCAACCACACCGCCACCACCACCACCGGCAACGATCCCGTCCTCGACAGCCTCATCACCCGGCTCCACACCGAAACAGCCTGCCGCCGAGGCGGAGCACTAGCACTCACACCCCGAGACCTCGACCCCGACAACTGCCTGATCATGCTCCACGAAAAATGGGGTGTACTAAGGATCTTGGACAGGGCCTCTCGTTTGAGAGGATGTGTGCATGCCTGAGCAGCGTCGGAGGTTCAGTGCCCAGTTCAAGGCTGAGGCCGTGCAGATGGTGATCGAGACCGAGAAACCGGTCGCTGAGGTGGCCAGGGATTTGGGGATCAACGCGGGCACGCTGGCGAACTGGGTCAACGCGTGGCGGCGGGAGAACCCCGAGCCTGAGCAGCCGGTGAGTCCTTCGGAGCGTGCCCGGGTGGCGGAGATGGAAGAGGAGATCCGCCGGTTGCGGATGGAAAACGAGTTCCTGAAAAAAGCCGCGGCCTTCTTCGCTCGGACGTCGCAGTAGCCGAGCGCTGTGCAGTGATCGATGCGGAGAAGGCCCATTATCCGATCGCCTGGATGTGCCGCATGCTTGGTGTTCCACGTTCGTCGTTTTATGCGTGGCGGCAC
>NZ_JBSFBZ010000088.1:0-20255 GCF_053593195.1 Saccharopolyspora sp. NPDC002376 | reverse complement strand
GTCATCTCCGGTGATACCGCCCCCTGCCAGCAACTCATCGAGCTCGCTACCGGTGCTGACGTCCTCGCGCACTCACGACGCCTCAGGGCCTGTCGGCGTATGCCGTCCGCGCTTGTGGAAGCGGCGTCAGCCGTTTGGACCACCTACGCAGGGCAACTACCGGCGGGTTCTGAGCGGTTTCCTGGCGAGGACGGCCCCTCCGCCGTGTATTGGACATACATCAGGAGGGGCACCCGCAGTCCAGGGAACCGCTCAGGTTCCGCTAAACGACCACACAAGCAACGCAACCACCAACGGGCTCTCAGCGGCGGTAGTGGTCCTCTTCGGGGGTCTGGGCTCGGCGGATGATGCCCGCCAGGGCGCTGCTGACGATCGTGACGATCAGGGCGCCCCAGAACGCCGGCCAGAAGCCGTCCACGTGGAACGGCAGGCCCAGCTGACCTGCCAGGTAGCTGGTCAGCCAGAACAGCAGGGCGTTGACGACCAGGCCGAACAGGCCGAGGGTCACCAGGTAGAGCAGGCAGCCCAAGGTCTTCGCGATGGGCTTGAGCACCACGTTGACCATGCCGAAGATCACCGACACGGCGAGCAGGGTGAGCACCTTCGCGGTGGTGTCCTCCCCCGCGAGGTCGATTCCCGGCAGCGCGGTGGTGATCCACACCGCCACCATGGTGATCAGGAGCTGCAGCACGACTGCCACGGCGGGTCCCCCTAGGCGAATTCCGGTCATGAACGAAACCGACGCTACCGGCAGTCCGGGATCTCCCGCGGCCGCAGGGGTCAGCGGAACAGCGTCGTCATCAGCTCGCGGACGTCGCCGCCGGTGTCGTCATGGGCCTCGGCGAACCGGAAGACCAGGCCTTCCCGCAGGCCCCAGGGGCAGATCTCCAGCTCGTCCACGCCGATGGCGCTCAGGATGAGGTCCGCCACAATCGCCCCGGCCAGGATGCGGCGGGCTCGGCTGCGTGAAACGCCGGGCAGCGCCGCGCGCTGAGCCTGGTCGAGTTCGGCCAGCCGCGGGATCCAGGGGCGCAGCTTGGCGCGCGAGAGGCGGTCGGGGCGGCGGGCGAGCTTCCCCGGCGAGCTCTCGGTTAGCACCGCCAGCTGCCGCAGCACCTTCGACAGGGCCACCGGATGCCCCAGGTCCCTGTCGGCGAAGCTGCGCAGCGAGCGCGGGATGGTGCGGCGCACGGTCTCGACCAGCTCGTCGACCTGTTCCGGGAGCGGCGGGTCGTCCGGCAGGTATTGCCTGGTCAGCCGGACCGCGCCGATGGGAAGCGAGATCACCTCGTCGGGTTCGAGGTCCAGCCCGGTGGACACGTCGATGGTGCCGCCGCCGATATCCACCGCGGTCATCGGCGCACCGCAACGGGCGTGCCAGCGCCGGGCCGCGTGGTAGGTGACCGCGGCTTCGTCGCGGGGGCTGAGCACGCCGATCCGCACCCCGGCGGCGTCGCTGAGCTCCTCGCGCAGTCGCGTGCCGTTCGCCGCGTCGCGCACGGCCGACGTGCCGAATGCGACCAGCGCGTCCGGTCGCTGGTCCGCCGCAGCGCGCACGCAGTGCTGCACCGCTCGCACGGCCTGTTCCACGCCGCGCTCGTCGACCACGCCGTCGGTGCCGGTGCGCTCGGCGAGGCGGGTGCGTGCCTTCACGCTCCAGTCCGCGCGCGGGATCCGGGACCTGTCGAGGTCGACGATCTCCAGGCGCGCAGCGGTGGATCCGATGTCCAGCAGAGCAAGCTTCATGCCCGGCCCACCCGCACACCACGCGCCCGGTTCGGCGCTGCGGTGGTATCGAGGGACGGCATGCCCCCATTGTCAGGGCCCGAACGACGCGAAAACCCGCCAAATCGACCTTTTCTTGAGAGTTCGATCACATTTGAGCCGGTTTCGGCGATTCCCGCCGGACCGTACTCGGCGGTAACATCGGGACAACCTCGGCGGCGTGGCCGGCTGGGCATCGCCGCTGCCGCAAACCGGAAGGGACGGCCGATGCGCATCGGGATGCCGCTGAACTACAGCGGGGGCTTCAAGGAAACGGTCGACGACCTGGCCACCTACGAGAAGGCCGGGCTGGACATCGTCTACGTCCCGGAGGCGTACTCGTACGACGCGGTCAGCCAGATGGGCTTCATCGCCGCTCGCACCGAACGCCTGGAGATCGCCTCCGGCATCCTCCAGATCTACACCCGCACGCCCAGCCTGACCGCGATGACCGCGGCGGGCTTGGACTTCGTCTCCGACGGCCGCTTCACGCTGGGCATCGGCGCGTCCGGACCGCAGGTCATCGAGGGCTTCCACGGCGTGCCGTACCACGCGCCGCTGGGCCGGACCCGCGAGATCGTGGAGATCTGCCGCCAGGTGTGGCGCCGGGAGAAGGTGGAGCACAGCGGCAAGCACTACAACATCCCGCTGCCCGCCGAGCAGGGCACCGGGCTGGGCAAGCCGCTGAAGCTGATCAACCACCCAGTGCGCGAGCGGATCCCGATCATGATCGCCGCGATCGGGCCGAAGAACGTCGAGATGGTCGCCGAGATCGCCGAGGCCTGGGAGCCGATCTTCTACCTGCCGGAGAAGGCGGGCGAGGTCTGGGGCGAGCCGCTGGCCGCGGGCAAGGCCAAGCGCGACGCGTCGCTGCCGCCGCTGGACGTGGTCGCCCAGGCCCCGCTGGCCATCGGCGAGGACGTGGAAGGCCTGCTCGAATTCGTCCGCCCGGTCCTCGCCCTCTACATCGGCGGCATGGGCGCGAAGGGCAAGAACTTCTACAACAACCTCGCCCGCCGCTACGGCTACGAGGCCGAGGCGGAGCTGATCCAGGACCTCTACCTCAGCGGACGCAAGGAGGAGGCTGCCGCGGCCGTGCCGCAGGACCTCCTGGAGAAGACCGCCCTGGTCGGCCCGGAAAGCCACGTCAAGGAACGCTTGGCGGCGCTGAAGGAGTCCGGCGTCACCACCCTCAACGTCACACCCCTCGCCAGCGACGGCCCCGAGAAGGCCAAGCTCATCGAGCAGATCAAGCAACTCGCCACCGACATCTGATGACCACCAGGTGAGGGCACCTTCGGGCAACTTTCCCGGAGGTGCCCTCATCGCGTCAGGACTCGGTGACTGCTTGGCGGGGTTGAGCGGCCGGGGTGGACTTCGGGCGGGTTTCTCGGAGCAGGAGGGTTGCGACGAAGGTGCACAGACCCATCAGGAGCAGGTAGGCCGAGACCGAGGCCGAAGTGCCCGTCGCCGCCAGCAGGGCCGTCATGATGAACGGCGTTCCGCCGCTGACCAAGATCGCCGCCAGCTGGTAGGCCAGGGACGCTCCGGAGTAGCGGACTCGCGGTTCGAAGAGCTCGCTGAGGTAGGCCGCCAGCGGGCCGTAGTTCAGGCTTGATCCGATGCTGCCCACCGCGGCCGCGATCGCCACGCCGAGCACCGTCGCGGTGTCCACCAGCCAGAAGAACGGGAACGCCCACAGCACCAGCAGTCCGGCGCCGGCCAGGATCAGCGGGCGACGGCCCCAGCGGTCCGAAAGCACGCCGCTGAGGAAGATCACGAGCACGCCGACCACCGAGGACAGCAGGGAGATCGTCAGCAGCGTCTGACGTGGCATGCCGAGCTCGCGGGTGCCGTAGTCCAGCAGGCCCGAGATGCTGATGTAGAAGATCGAGTTGGTGGCGAACAGCAGTCCGGCGCCGAGCAGCACCGTCCGCTTGCGGGTGCGCAGCACCTCCATCAGCGGCGCCCGCACGACCTGCTCGTCCCGCTTCTCCTTGCGGTCCTGCAGTTCCCGGAACACCGGGGTGTCCTCGATCTTGAGCTGGATGAACAGCACCACCGGAGCCAGCGCTGCGCTGGCCAGGAACGGGATCCGCCAGCCCCACGACTGGAACGCCTCCGGGCTCAGCATGGCGCCGACCGCCAGGAACACGACGTTGCCGAGGATCACGCCCATCGGGACGCCCATCTGCCCGAAGGTTCCGGCCATGCCCCGGCGTCGGCCCTCGGAGTTCTCGGTCAACAGCAGCACGATTCCGCCCCACTGCCCGCCGACCGCGATGCCCTGCAGGAATCGCAGCGACACCAGCAGGATCGGGGCGGCCACGCCGATCGCCTCCGCGCCGGGCAGCACACCGATCAGGAAGGTCGCAGCGCCCATCATGATCAGGCAGGTCACCACCGCGGGCTTGCGACCGATCTTGTCGCCGAGGTGGCCGAAGATCAGCCCGCCGATCGGCCGGGCGATGAACCCGGCCCAGAAGGTGGCGAAGGACAGCAGCACGCCGATCAGCGGGCTGGCCCCGGGGAAGAACAGGTGGCCGAAGACCAGCGCCGCGGCCGTGGCGTAGATGAAGAAGTCGTACCACTCGATGGAACTGGCGATCAGCGCTGCGATCAGCAGTTTCTTGGGCGTTCCTGGGGCTTGTTCAGCTGGTGCACCGGCAGTCATCGGCGGGCTCCCTGGGCTGGACGACTAGGGACGAAGATCACGATCAGACCGACTGGTTGGTATGACTGTGATGTGCGTCTCTCGGCCCGTCAAGACCGATTTCTCATCGAGACGGAAGCCGTATCAGTGCCCGATTCGTACGATCAGCGGTGCTCAACGCCCGTTCAGTCAGCGTTGAGGACTCTGACCGGTTCTCCCCGCAGGTAGGTGGCGATGCATTCGACGATGTCGGTGTAGAAGGCCCGGTAGATGTCCTCGGTGACGTAACCCAGGTGCGGCGTGAGCACCGTCCGCGGCGTGCTGCGCCACGGGTCGTCCGCCGGAAGCGGCTCGTGGGAGAACACGTCGATGCCCGCCCCGGCCAACCGACCCTCGTGCAGCGCGGCTTGGAGCGCTGCCTCGTCGACGATCGGTCCGCGCGAGGTGTTGATCAGGTACGCGCTCGGCCGCATCAGGGCCAGCTCGTCGGCGCCGACCAGGCCGCGGGTCCGCTTGCTGAGCACGGTTTGGATGGTCAGCACGTCGGAAGCGGCGAACAGCTCGTCCTTCTCCACCCGCCGCGCACCGGCCGCCGCCGCTGCTTCGTCGGTGAGGTTCTGACTCCAGGCGATCACGTCCATGCCGAAGGCCCGACCGACGTTGGCGACCTGGGAACCCAGCCGCCCCAGCCCGAGCACGCCCAGCGTCCGCCCGTCGACCTCGACGCCGACACCGCCCTGCCAGCCGCCTTCCCGGAGCAGCCGGTCTTCCTCGGGAATCTTGCGCAGCAGCGCGAAGATCAGGCCCCAGGTCAGCTCGGCGGTCGGCGCCCACGGGCGGTCCGATGCACCGCTGCCGGTGCCGGAGACGACAATGCCCAGCTCCCGCGCGGCACCCATGTCGATCGCGGCGTTGCGCATGCCGGTGGTCACCAGCAGCTTGAGATTCGGCAACGCAGCAAGCACTTCGCGCGGGAACGAGGTGCGCTCGCGCATCGCGGCGATCACCTCGAAGGGCGCCAGCCTGCGCACCAGCTCGTCCCGCTCGTCGATGTGCTCGTGGAAGAACTCCACCTGCGCGGACAGGGAATCCCACTCCGCGTAGTCCCGAGCAACATCCTGGTAGTCATCCAAAACCGCAACCCGAACCATGGCAACGATCCTAATGAGGTTTTCCATCCTCGTTTTGCGTGGCGGTGCCGGTAGCGGAACCTCAGCGCCCGCCTGGACTGCGGGTGCCCAACTTGATGTATGGCCAATACACGGCAGTTGGGCCGTCCTCGCCAGGCGAACGCTGAGAACCCGCGGCGGTGCAAGTTGCTTAGGTGGGCTATGCGCCTGCGGCGCATGTGACCCTCACCGCACGGTGCCAGTCGTGCTTCGCGGTCACAGGCCAGACAGGATGAAAGGGCTCAATTCCTGATCGCGCCGATTCCGGATTTCACGAGAAACTGTCGGTGTGACTTCAACGCTGCTGCACCTGCTGCCGCTGAGCACCTTCCACGCCGACCACAGCTCGCCGATCCGTGCCGACAGCCTCCAGAGCGAAGGCTTCGTGCACTGCTCACCGGACGCGCGCACCGCACTCGCCGTCGCCAACACCCTGTTCCGCCCGACGACCGAACCGATGGTCGCGCTCGAACTCGATCCGGCGAAGCTCTCCGCGCCCGTGCGCTGGGAAGCCGCCAACCCCTCCCCACCCGACGGCGTCTCCGCCGACCAGCTGTTCCCGCACGTCTACGGTCCGCTGGAGCGGGGTGCGGTGATCGGGGTCCGCTACGCGCGGCGCGACGTCGCGGGCGACTTCGTCTCCCTGGAGACGCGCAGTCGCACCGCCGAGGAGTTCGACCTGCTGCCGCACCCGTCGGGCGGCTGGTTCCGGCGCACCTGGACCAGTCCGAACGGCGCTCCCCAGCCGGTGGCGACGGCGAGCTACTTCCTGCTCCCGCCCGCGCAGCAATCGGCTTGGCGCTCGGTGGATTCCGACGTGCTCTGGCTGTGGCACCGGGGCGGACCGCTGACGTTGCTGCTGGGCGGCGACGGACCGGAAGCCTCGGCCGAAATCGAGCGGATCGTGCTGGGCGCGGGCGCCGGGCAGTCGCCGCAACTGGTGGTCCCGGCCGGAGCTTGGTATCGAGCGCGGGCCGCCGCAACGGTCGAAACGCTGGTCAGCTGCGTTGCTTCACCCGGCTTCGAACCGGTGTAGGCCGGTCGAAACCGTGCCGCTGGCCGGGCTTGCGCATGGCTCCCGGACCGCCCACCGGCGCTCGACGCGGGGCCGGGATGACGTCGCGCCATCGGATGGCGGGCAGGTGAGGTCTGCTGGCTGGGCGGCGGTGCCGCCCCCGGGCGGGCGTGCGCGGGCCGAGCATCCGGTGCTCGACCCAGGACATCACGATCGGCGAGGCGAGGAGCACGCCGATCCCGATCGACGCGGCCAACGCGAATCCAGCCAGCGAGTTGATCACCGGCACCCACCCCCCATTTGTGTTGCACCGGGCCACCTCGTGCTCGGCGGCTGACGCAACCGCGCCGACCGGCACCACACCGATGCGGGTGACGGGGGCCCTTTCGATTCACCGTATGTCCGGCTGGTCGGAGCCGCTGGGCGCGCACCGCCCGGGTCGCCCGAACAGGTGATATCGGGTGCGGATCCCTTGATCGGGCGGTATGCGCGGATCCGACGCTACTATCGGTTGTCGAGGAGTCCGACCGCCATCGGCGGTGTGACCTGGCCCGCGACCGGGCAACCGAGCAGCAGCGGGGTGCGTGTTCGGCACCAGCCGCCCGTTTTCCGACGAGCGCAGTTCGCACCGGGGGCGGACCGCGAGCATTGGGAGGTATTCGGGTCGTGAGGGGTTACGCCGTCCACCTGCTGTTCCACCTGCTGGCCATGGCGGCCGGCGCCGGTTGCGGCGCGGCGGGCGCGCTCTGGTGGTACGGCGGCGCACCGACCGGCCTGTGGCTGGCGCTCGGCGCGCTGATGATCGGGATAATCGTGCTGGTGCTGGAATGGCTCTACATCAGTGCGAACCAGCCGGAGCCGCCACCCGCACCGCCGCAGCAGACCTACCCGCCGCGGACTTACCCACCGCAGTCCCGCCCGCGGATGCAGGCGCCGCAGCGACCGCGCACCCGGCCCGATGTCGAACCGGTCTCCGCGCCGTCGGAAACCCTGCTGCAACCCGCGCCCGGCAGCAGTTCGGTGGATCAGGAGACCAAGATCTCGGCCACCGACGCCCTCAAATCGCTGGGCACCGCTGACAGGTCGACTCACCAGAGCTGAGAGCTCCTTCTTCCGCAGCCCGGAATTCATCGCAACCGAACGGCACCCTGGCGCGTCCTACGGTCAAGATCAACGACCAGGAGTGCCACACGATGCCTACGCAGGACCATGCCGTCCTCGCCAGGGACGTGCGACGTCGGTTCGGCGCGGTGGAAGCCGTGCGCGGGATCGACCTCGACGTTCCCCACGGCGAGGTCACCGCCTTAGTCGGGCCGAACGGCGCGGGCAAGACCACGTTGTTGCTGATGCTGGCCACGCTGCTGGCCCCGGACTCCGGAGAGCTGCGGGTGGCGGGTCTCGACCCGGTGGCCGAGCCGCTCGCAGTGCGCCGCAAGCTCGGCTGGATGCCCGACACCTTCGGCGTCTACGACCAGCTGACCACCCGCGAGTACCTGGCCTTCTTCGCCGAGGCCTACCGGATCCCGGCCGCCGAGGCGCGGGCCCGGGTCGCCGAACTGCTCGACCTGGTGCACCTCGCGGAGTTCACCGATCAGCCGGTGCACGTGCTGTCACGAGGCCAGAAGCAGCGCCTCGCGCTGGCTCGCGCGCTGGTGCACCGGCCGTCGGTGCTGCTGCTCGACGAACCCGCTTCCGGGCTCGACCCGCGCTCCCGCGTGGAGCTGCGCGACCTGCTGCGGGCGCAGGCGCAGGAAGGCACCGCCGTGCTGGTGTCCAGCCACATCCTGAGCGAGCTGGCCGAGATCGCCGACCGGGTCGTGTTCATCAGCGGCGGGCAGACCGCCGGGCAGCACCGGATGGACGAGCTCGACCACCGCTCCGCGTGGCGGGTGCGGGCGGTCTCCGGTGATCTGCCCGCGGCGTTGACGCAGCGCGGGATCGACCACGTCGCGCACTCCGCCGGGATCGACGTGCAGGTCGACTCCGAGCAGGCCGCGGCGGAACTACTCGCCCAGCTGGTCGCCGATGGCGTGCAGGTATCCAGCTTCGCCCCGGTCGGCAACCACCTGGAGTCCGCCTACCTGGCCTACACCGAGGAGCGCCGATGACCCTCAGCGGTATCAAGATCGTGGCCAAGCAGGAGTTCCGGGTGCGGCTGCGCACCGGCCGCTGGCGCTGGCTGCTGATCGCGTGGGTCGCCGTCATCGCAGCGTTCACCGCGCTGTTCCGGTACTCCCTGGGGCTCACGCGCTCGCATTCCGAGGTAGCCATGAACAACATCGGCCTGCCGATGTTCGGCACCCTGATGCTCTTCGTGCTCGGGCTGGCGCTGCTGGTGGCCCCGGCGCTGGCGGCGCAGTCGATCAACGGCGACCGGGAGCGCGGCACCCTCGCCACGGTGCAGGTGACGCCGCTGTCGGCGTGGGAGATCACGCTCGGCAAGTTCGCGGCCGCTTGGACCACCGGGCTGGTCTTCCTCGGGCTGACCCTGCCGTTCGCGGTGTGGGCGGTCCTGGAAGGCGGTGTCGGCCCGCTGCGCGCCCTGGCGGTGGTCGCGGTCGTCGCGCTGCTGATCGGCGTGATCTGCGCGATGGCGCAGGGCCTGTCGGCGCTGTTCGCCCGCGGAATCACCTCGACGCTGATGTCCTATCTTCTGGTGTTCGCGCTGAGCGTCGGCACGGTGATCGCCTTCAGCCTGGCGCTCCCGCTGACGTTGCGGGAGTACGAGGCCACCATGACCGACGACGATGCGGGCCAGACCACGATCTACAGCGACGAGGCACCGCAGCCGCAGTACGTGTGGTGGCTGCTGGCGCCGAACCCGTTCGTCATCCTCGGCGATGCCGCACCGGCCCCGCCGATGCAGTTCAACCCCCGCACCGGCAGGGACGAGCCAATGGTCCACATGGATCCGCTGAGCACCATCGGTTGGGGGGCGCGTAGCACGCGCATGGACTTCACCGACTACGACGAGACTCAGCTGGAGTCGGGCCCCGCCGTGTGGCCGTACGGGCTCGGGTTCAACGTGCTGGCCGGCGCCGGCGCCCTGTGGCTGAGCGCTCGACGACTCCGCACACCCGCGCACGGACTGGCGAGAGGCGTGCGAATCGCCTGATCTCCGGTGCGTGCGGTATCGCTCGAGATACCGCACGCACCGCTCAGCGTCCGGTCCACTTTGGACTCCGCTGCTCAGCGAAAGCCCGGGGCCCTTCAAGCGCATCTTCGGAGCGGAGCATCGCTTGGTAGTTCGGCAGGTCACCGCTGCGCATCAGGCGGTAGCCGGACTCGACGTCCAGGGCGGCGGTACGGCGCATGATCTCCTTCACCGCAGCGATCGCCAAGGGCGCTGAGTCGCAGATCTGGTGAGCCATTTCGGTCGCCGCACCGAGCAGGTCGTCGGCGGACACCACGCGGTTCACCAGCCCCCACCGCTCCGCTTCGGCGGCGGTCATGCGGCGGCCGGTGAGCAGCAGCTCGACCGCCACCGCCTGGGGTAGGCGCTCGGGCAGCCGGAGCACACCTCCGGAATCGGCGACCATGCCCAGGGTCACCTCGGTGAGTGCGAACTCCGCGTGCTCGGCGGCGATGATCAGGTCCGCGGCCAGCGCGAGTTCGAACCCGCCGCCCAGGGCCAGCCCGTTGACCGCGGCGATCACCGGCTTGTCCAGGTCGAAGAACTCGGTCAGCCCGGCGAAGCCGCCCGGCCCGTGGTCGGCGTCGATCGCCTCGCCCTCCGCTGCGGCCTTCAGGTCCCAGCCCGCCGAGAAGAACCGCTCGCCCGCGCCGGTCAGCACCGCGACGCGCAGCGAATCGTCCCGCCGGAGGCGGTCGAACGCCTCGTAGAGCGCCTGACTGGTGGCGACGTCGATGGCGTTGGCCTTCGGCCGGTCCAGGGTCACCGTGAGCACCCCGCCGTCGACGTCCGTCCGCACCTGATCAGTCATCGGTCCTCCTTCACCCGGCGGATCAGCACGTCCACCGCCACCGCGCCCCGCGGCGATGCCAGCAGGGGGTTCACGTCCAGTTCCAACAGCGCGTCGTCGCCGCGGGCGTGCTCGGCGATCGCGGCGATCGCGTCCACCACCGCGCGCACATCGGCAGCCGATCCCCGAAAGCCCGCCAGCAGCGGCCAGATCCGCAGGTCGCGCAGGGCATCCTCGATCTGTTCTCGGGTCGCCGGGAGCAGCAGCGTGACCGAGTCGCGCACGAGCTCGACGAGCACGCCGCCCGCGCCGATCGTGAGCGACAGGCCGAACTGCGGATCGCGGCGCACGCCGACGATCAGTTCCGCGACCGCGCCCTCGACCATGCGCTCGACCAGGAACGCGTCGGTCAGTCCGGCCATGTCGGCCACCGCGTCGCGCACCTGTTCCCGGCTGGTCAGCCCGACCCGCACGCCACCGGCTTCGGTCTTGTGCGCCAGATCGGCCGACACCGCCTTGACCACCACCGGGAAGCCGATTCTGGCGGCGGCCTCCGGCGCATCATCCGCACTGGTCAGGACGCCTTCCGGGGTTGCGACTCCGGACGCGGACAGCTCCCGCTTGCCCGCCCACTCGTCGAGCTGGTGCGGCTCGCCGACGACTTCGACCGGAATCTCCAATGGCGCCGTGGCGCCCGATTTTCTTTGCGCAGCACCGATTTTGGCCGCTGCGGAGATGGCTGCGAGGCAGTCCGCCAAGCCTTGCATGGGCGCCACCCCCTCCTCCAGCAGCCGCTCCCCCACCTGCTCCGGGAGCCCTTCCGGCAGGGAACTCACCACGCACGCCGGCGAGCCCACCGTCCGGTGCGCAGCGAGGAAAGCGTCCACTGTGGTCTCCACGGGCCGTCGACGCAGCGGTCCTGGCGGGGGAAGTCGACGAGCAGCAGGTGGGCGTCGAGACCGGCGCCCAGCAGCTCCGCGAAGCAGGTCGTTTGCGCTGGTAGATCACCCCAGATGTAGGTGTGGTAGTCCAGCGGGTTGGCCACCGCCACCCGGTCGCCGAGCAGCCGCCGCAACTGCTGCCCGGTGTCGGCCGGGAACGGCGGGAGGTCCAGTCCGCGCCGCTCGGCGAGGTCGGCGACCAGGGCGGCCTCGCCGCCGGAACAGCTGGCCGAAGCGATCCGGGTGCCGGCCAGCGGACCGTGCACGTGCAGGAACTTCAGCGTCTCCACGAAGGTTTCCACGCGGTGCACCCTGGCCATGCCGAGCCGCCGGAACAGCGCATCGCAGAGCACGTCCGAACCCGCCAGGGAGCTGGTGTGGCTGAGGTTGGCCTGCGCGCCGAGCTCGGAGCTGCCGGACTTCAGCACCGCGATCGGGATCCCCGCGCGCAGCGCCCGCAGGCCGACCCGGGACAGTGCCGCGACGTCGTCCACACCTTCGAGGTGCAGGCCGATCGCGGTGATCCGGGGATCCTCGAGCAGGGCGTCGACGAGTTCCGCGGCGCCCGTCACGGCACCGTTGCCGAGGGTGATCAGCTGTGCCAGCGGTAGCGAACGTCGCTGCATGGTGAGGTTCTGGCCGATGTTGCCGCTCTGCGTGAGCACCGCGACGCCGCGCTCCACCCGACGGCCACCGTGCTGGTCCGGCCACAGCGCGGCGCCGTCGAGGTAGTTGAGCAGGCCGATGCAGTTCGGCCCGATCAGCGGCATCCCCGCTGCTGCGTCCACTAAGGACTCCTGCAGCGCGACCCCGTCCGGGCCGTGTTCGGCGAAGCCGGAGGCGTGGCACACCACTCCCCCGGTACCGCGCGCGGCCAGGTCGGCGACCACGCCGATCGTCGCTTCCTTCGGCACCGCGACGAATGCCGCGTCCGGCGCTTCGGGGAGTTCAGCGGCACTGCGGTAGCAGCGGAGGCCCTCGATCTCGGTCCGGTGCGGGTGCACCGGCCAGATCGGGCCGGCGAAGCCTATGCGGCGGCACTGCCGGATCGCCTCGGCCGCGGCATCCCCGCCGAAGACGGCGACGTGCTCGGGCGCCAGCATTCGGCGCAGATTCTGTTGGCGTGCAGGGGAAACGAACATGGATTCGACGCTCATGACGCACCCGCCGGGGTCAGGCGCCGAGCGGGCGCAGCAGGGAACGGGAGATGATGTGCCGCTGGATTTCGCTGGTGCCGTCCCAGATCCGCTCGACCCGGGCGTCCCGCCAGAACCGCTCGATCGGCAGCTCGGCCATCAGCCCCATGCCGCCGAAGATCTGCAGCGCGCGGTCGGTGATCCGGCCCAGCGCTTCGGAGGCGAACAGCTTGGCCATCGCCGCCTCCTGGTCGGTCATGCCGCCGGCGTCCAACTTCGCCGCCGCCCGCAGGGTGAGCAGCTCGGCCGCGTCGAGTTCGGTGGCCATGTCCGCGAGCTGGAACCCGATGCCCTGGAACTTGCCGATGGGCTGGCCGAACTGCTCCCGCTCCGCCGCCCACCGGATGGCCATCTCCAGCACCCGCCGACCGCGTCCGACACTGGTCGCCGCGACGCTGAGCCGACTCGCGCCCAGCCACTCGCCCATCAGCTCGAAGCCCGCACCTTCCTCGCCGAGCCGCTGCGCGGCCGGGATCCGGCAGTCGGTGAAGGCCAATTCGCACTGGTGGTAGCCGCGGTGCGACACGCATGCCGACCCGCGTCGAACCTCCAGTCCGGGAGTGTCGAGGTCCACCAGGAACGCCGTGATCAGGTTCTTCAGACCGCGCGCGGTCTCCTCGACGCCGGTGGCGGCGAACAGCACGACGAAGTCCGAGGTGTCGGCGTGGCTGATGAAGTGCTTGGTCCCGTTGAGCACGTAGTCTCCCCCGTCGCGCACCGCGCGGGTGGTCATGGACCGCACGTCCGAACCTGCGCCGGGTTCGGTCATGGCCAGGCAGTCGTGGCGCTCGCCGCGGATGGCGGGCAGCAGGTAGCGCTCGCGCTGCTCGCCCTCGCACGCCTGCAAGATGTTGCTCGGCCGGGCGACGAGCATCTGCAACGCGTAGCTGGTGCGGCCGAGTTCGCGTTCGACCAGCGTGACGCCGGTGGCGTCCAGGCCACCACCGCCGAGTTCGGCGGGCATGTTCGCGGCGTACAGGCCTGCTTCCAGAGCCCTGGCCTGGATCTGCTCGGCGAGTTCGACCGGTACCTCGTCGAGGCGTTCGACCTCGTCCTCGTGCGGCTCCAGTTCGGCGGCGACGAACTTGCGCACGGTGTCGACGATCATCTGCTGTTCGTCGGTCAGCTCGAAGTCCACGTCTGCTCCTCAACACCGGTCATCGAACCCGGCTTCGTTCTTCGTTCTTCGTCCTTGTCTTTGAAGCGCCGGAGTCGCTTAGCCCACCTGCGCAACTCGCACCGCCACGGAAAACGGGCCTGGAAACAAACCCTTCAGCGTCGGATGCCCGTGGGGCGGCCCACGGTTTCGGGGATGGGAAGGGCCGCGTGCGCCCGTTGGATCGCGGTCAGGCGTTGCTGGATCTCGTCCGGCATCTCGCTGGACCGGCCCAAGTTCGTGTCCACGTGGACCAGCAGCTGCTCGGCCGTGGCCAGCAGGGCGCCGGTTTCGCCGTGGTGCATCTCGTGGAAGAGGTGCACCCGCTTGGCGTCGTGGTCGAGCACCCTCAGGCTCAGCTCCAGCGGTTCGCCTTCGGCGGCCTCGCGCCGGTTGTGGATGTGAGTCTCCACTGTGTACAGAGAGCTGCCGCTTTCCCGGTACTGCTCGTCGATTCCGAGGTAGCGGAAGAACGCGTCCGAGTTGTCGCCGAACACCAGCAAGTAGCAGGACTCGCTCATGTGGCCGTTGTAATCGACCCATCTCGAACTGACCGACGTCCGGTGCAACCGCAGCGGCACCGGGATCGCCGCGGCGTCGTCCCAGGGCTGATGCCCGCTGCCTTCGTAAGGGGTGACCATTCGCTCCATGTCGTCTCACAATGTGCGTTGGTTGTTCGTGATGTGCGACGGTAGGGAGTTGATGATGATTCCGTCAAGGCCGCACACCCGACCGGACGATCGCCCCGGCCGGGCGGACTAGGGTGGGGTCATGAGTGTGGAAACGGCCCGCAATCAGGACGAACCCCGTTCTTCGACCGGGCGTGTGCAGTCCCTGGACCGCGCCGTCGCACTGCTCAACGCGGTCTCGTCGAGCGCCCCGGAGGGACGGCCGGCGGCCGAACTCGCCGTCGAGTGCGACCTCAACCGGGCCACCGCGTGGCGACTGCTGGCCACCATGGAGCACCACGGACTGGTCGAGCGGAACCCGCTGACCAACCGCTATTCGATCGGCTTCGCGATCAGCCGGATGGCCGCTACCGCGGGCATCGACGGACTGGTGCGCCGCGCGCACGACGTCCTGGAGCGGCTCAGCCACGAGACCGGTGAAACCGCGAATCTCGCTGTGGCGCAACACCTCGGTCTGACCTACGTGGACGAAGTGGCGCCGCCGGTGGTGCTCAGCGCGCGCTGGCTCGGCAGGCAGGTGCCGATCCACGCGACCTCGGCGGGCAAGGCGTTCCTGGCCTGGCTTCCGGACGACGAGGTCGAGTCGATGCTCGCCGGCCCGCTCGCGGAGTACACCTCCACCACCCGAACCGATCGCGCCGCGCTGCGCTCCGAGCTAACCGAGATCCGCGAGCAGGGCTACAGCGTCGGCGTCGGCGAGCTGGAACCGCAGGTCCACGGGGTCGCGGCGGCGGCGCTGGACGCCCGCGAGCGCCCGTTCGCCATCGTCAGCATCTGGGGCCCGCGCGACCGCGTCCCGGAGTCGCGCTTCCCCGAGCTGGGCACCCTCGCCCGCGAAGCCGCCACCGACATCGCGGCCATGATGCCCTGATATCCGCTGGTCAGCGGATCGGAAGCAGCTGACCGCGTTCGACGTCCGGGCGGGGGCCGAAGATCCGGCGTTCCGCGGCGGTGATCGGCACGTCGTTGATGCTGGCTTCGCGACGGCTCATCAGCCCGTCCGCGGCGAACTCCCACAGCTCGTTGCCGTAGCTGCGCCACCACTGCCCCGACTCGTCGCGGCACTCGTACTGGAAGCGCACCGCGATGCGGTTCTCCCGGAAGCCCCAGAGCTCCTTGCGCAGCGCGTAGTCCAGCTCGCGCGCCCACTTCCGCTGCAGGAACACCACGATCTCGTCGCGTCCGGTGACGAACCGATCGCGGTTGCGCCACACCGAATCCGCTGTGTACGCCGCTGCGACGCGCTCAGGGTCGCGGGTGTTCCAGGCGTCCTCGGCGGCTTGGACCTTCTGCGCGGCGGTGTGCTCGTCGAACGGCGGGAAGGGCGGGCGGGACATGTCGAAGCCTCCTACGTAGAGAACGGTCGTTCTCCACGTAGGATAGAGAACGATCGTTCTCCCAACAAGCCCGAAAAGATCGCCACATGGACCGCCACCAGGCCGCGGACACGCTGCTGGACACCGCCGAATCCCTGTTCTACGAACGCGGCATCCAAGCCGTGGGCATGGCTGAACTGCGCGCGACGTCCGGAGTCTCGCTCAAGCGCCTCTACCAGTGCTTCGCTTCAAAGGACGAGCTGGTCGAGGCCTACCTGCGCCGCCGCGACGAGCGCTGGCGGGCAGCGCTGGCCGCACACGTCGAGCAGAGCAACGAGGGAGCGCTCGCGGTTTTCGACTGGCTGCACGAGTGGTTCAGCGAGCCGGGCTTCCGCGGCTGCGCGTTCCTCAACTCGTTCGGCGAGCTCGGCGGCGTGTCACCAGCCGTGGCCGAAGCCACCCAGGACCACAAGCGAGAACTCCACGACTACCTGCGCGACCTGGTCGAACAGCTCGACGTGGCCGGTCCCGGCGAACTCGCCGAGCAGCTGCTCATCCTGGTCGACGGCGCGATCGCCACTGCCGCCGTGAGCGGGCGAGCCGATGCGGCCCTCACCGCGCGATCCGCCGCGGCGGCGCTGATCGCGGCTGCATCGTCGTGAGCAAAGTCGACCGAAAGTCGTGATCTGGGCCACAATCCTTGGTTGAGGTGCGAGCGGGCCAACCCGACCCGCCGGGGCAAGGGTGAGGAGGCCGCCCATGTCAATCATGCGTGTCAAGTCGGTCGAGCAGTCCATCCGCGATGCGGAAGCACCCGAGTTCAAGCTGCGACGCGTGCTGCGGGCCGTGGACCTGCTGGGCATCGGCATCGGCGCGATCATCGGAACCGGCATCTTCGTGCTCACCGGCGTGGCCGCGGCCACCGACGCCGGGCCGGGCATCTCCATCTCGTTCATCATCTCCGGCATCGCCTGCGGACTCGCCGCGCTGTGCTACGCCGAGTTCGCCTCGGTGGTGCCGGTCGCCGGTTCTGCTTACACCTTCTCCTACGCCTCGCTGGGCGAGTTCTTCGCCTGGATCATCGGCTGGGACCTGATGCTGGAGTTCATCATCGGGGCCTCCACCGTGTCGGTGGGCTGGTCCCAGTACTTCGCGCACGCGCTCGATGCGCTGGGCCTGCACCTGCCCGACGCACTGACCTCAGCGCCCGGCGCCGGCGGCGTCATGGACCTGCCGGCGGCGATCATCGCGCTGATCCTGACCGCCGTGCTGGTGGTCGGCATCCGGCTCAGCGCCGCGGTCACCAACGTGGTCGTGGCGATCAAGCTGCTCGTGGTGGTGTTCTTCATCATCTTCGGCGCGTTCTTCATCAAGGCCGCCAACTGGACCCCGTTCATCCCGCCGCACCAGCCCCCGGCACCCGGCGCCGTCAGCGCCCCGCTGGAAGAGCCGCTGATCAGCGCGATCTTCGGGCAGACCGGCTCGTTCGGGCTCAGCGGGCTGGTGGCCGGTGCCGCGCTGGTGTTCTTCGCCTACATCGGATTCGACATCGTCGCCAGCGGCGCGGAGGAGACCCGGCGCCCGCAGCGGGACATGCCGATCGGCATCCTCGGTTCGCTGGCCATCTGCTCGATCCTGTACGTGCTGGTGTCGCTGGTGATGACCGGCATCGTCAAGTACGACCAGCTGGACACCGCGGCTCCGATGGCCACCGCGTTCCAAGCGATCGGCGCGCCGTGGGCCGTCGGGCTGGTGTCGCTGGGCGCTATCGCCGGGCTGACCACGGTGATCCTCATCCTGATGCTGGGCCAGGCGCGGGTCGGGTTCGCGATGAGCCGCGACGGGCTGCTGCCGGTGTGGTTCGCCAAGGTGCACCGCAAGTACCGCACGCCGTACCGGATCACCGTGATCACCGGCATCGTGGTGGCGGTCATCGCCTCGCTGACCCCGATCAACGTGCTCGCCGAGATGACCAACATCGGCACCCTGGCCGCGTTCGCGCTGGTCTCGATCGGCGTGCTGGTGCTGCGCCGGACCCGCCCGGACCTGCCGCGCGCGTTTCGCGTGCCGTGGGTGCCGGTGATCCCGCTCCTGGCCGCGATCGCCTGCATCTACCTGATGCTGAACCTGGAGGGCTGGACCTGGATCCGCTTCGGCATCTGGATGGCCCTCGGCCTGGCCCTGTACTTCCTCTACAGCAAGCGCAACAGCCGCCTCGCCCGAGGCGAAACCATCGAACAAGCCGCCGAAGACCTCTGACCGCGCTCGTGATCCTGCACCACGTCAGGTCCACAGTTTCAATTGAAACTGTGGACCGCCGTGGCTGGAATTTACAGTTTCAATTGAAACTGTGGTTTGCCCGGCGCCGAGCTCACGGCCGGAGTTGTTCGTCGACGTAGCACCAGGTCCAGGACTCGCCCGGTTCGAAGGAGCGGATCACCGGGTGGCTCGTCCGGTGGAAATGGGCCGTTGCGTGCTTGTGCGGGCTGGAGTCACAGCAGGCCACGTGGCCGCACTCGGTGCACATCCGCAAGTGCGCCCACACGTGCTCGTCCAAGGCCAGGCAGTCCTCGCAGCCGTCCGTCCGGCTCGGCTCCGGCATTTGCTCGACGGCATCGCGCAGATGCGCACAACTGGTAGACATCTCAGATCCCCCTCCTGAGCGCTCGGGCGCGAGAATGTCGTGTCGACCGTAACCACGCGGTCCGGCCCACCGCAGCGACACCGGAGCGAGCATGCACGACCTTCCCGAGTTGATGGCCCTGCTCGCCGGGGCCTTGGCGGTGACCGCGATCGCTCACCGCACCCGCCTGCCGGCTCCGCTCGCGCTCGTCGTGGTCGGGCTGGCCGTGTCGTCGATCCCCGGCGTGCCGGACTACACGATCGATCCGAACGTGGTGCTACTGCTGATTCTTCCACCGCTGCTGTACTCCGCGGCGCTGAACAGCTCCACCATCGGCATCCGGGCGAACCTGCAGTCGATCGGACAGCTGGCGTTCGGGCTGGTCCTGTTCACCACGGCGGTAGCCGGGGCCATCGCGTGGTGGCTGGTGCCGGACCTGCCGCTGAGCGTGGCGCTCGTGCTCGGCGCGGTGCTCGCACCACCCGACGCGGTCGCAGCCATCTCGATCGGCCGACGTCTCGGCCTGCCGCGCAAGATCATGACGGTGCTCAGCGGCGAGAGCCTGGTGAACGACGCGACCGCGCTGACCGCCTACCGGGTCGCCGTGGCCGCCGCGGTCGGCGTCGGCTCGTCCCTGGCGGCCGGGGTCGGGATGTTCCTGGTCGCCGCGGTGGGCGGGGTGGTGATCGGCTACGTCATCGGCTGGGTGGTGCGGCGGATCCGGTGGCTGCTGCGCGACGACATGCTGGAGAGCGCGGTCGGGCTGATCGTGCCGTTCTTCGCCTACCTGGTCGCCGAGGAGGTGCACGCCTCCGGCGTCCTGGCCGTCGTGGTGGCCGGCCTGTACCTGGGGCACCACTCGACGTCGGGCAGCGCCGCGACCCGACTGCAGGACCGGGCGGTGTGGAAAGCCGCGGACACGCTGCTCGAGGCGGTGGTGTTCGCGCTGATCGGCGTGCAGCTGCGCAGCGTCGCAGAAAGCGTGTCGATCGACCTCGGGCCGCTGCTCGTCACCGGGCTGGCACTGACCGCCGGGGTGGTGCTCGCGCGGGTGGTGTGGGTCTTCCTGGCGATGTACCTGCCGGAACTGCTGCGGGGTCGCAATCCGAGCTGGCGGGACAAGGTGGTCGTGTCTTGGGCGGGCATGCGCGGCGTGGTGTCGCTGGCAGCGGCGTCGGCTATCCCGACGGCGACGTTGAGCGGTGCACCGTTCCCCCACCGCGCTGAGGTGCTGTTCCTGACGTTCTTCGTAACACTGGCGACGCTGCTGCTGCACGGGAGCACGCTCCCCTGGCTCATCAACAAGTTGGGCGTGCGCGGCACGGAGGACTTCAGCGACGCACTCGCCGAAGCCGAAGCCCAGCACAACGCCGCACGCGCAGCACGCGATCGCCTGGACTCCCTCGCAGAGGAATCCGGGCCACCGAGCGACGTCGTGGAGCGGCTGCAGCAATACGCGGAGCAGCGGAGCAACCAGGCGTGGGAACGGCTGGGGCGGTCCGCCGACGAGGTCGGCGAGAGCCCGACCGAGGCGTACCGGCGGCTACGCGGGGAGATGCTGGCAGCGGAACGAGCGGTCTTCGTCCAGTTCCGCGACAACCGCCGCATCGACGACGAAGTCCTGCGCCGCGTGATGCACCAGCTCGACCTGGAAGAACTCTGGATCTCCCGGGACTGACGCGGTCGTGAGTGCGCAGCCGTGCTGGAGCCGTCGTGAGTGCGAAAACCGGCTGCAACCGGCTTTCGCACCGACGAGCGCGTACATCGGGAAGGCGAAGGCAAAGGCGCCGATCGCCCCCATCATCAGCAC
>NZ_JBSFBZ010000087.1:0-20266 GCF_053593195.1 Saccharopolyspora sp. NPDC002376 | reverse complement strand
ACCCATCCAACTCCCCAACAGCAACATCAACCACCACAACAACCATGATCCACAACGAACCAATCGAACTGCCGTTGCAGTATTAGGCAAAACTGACGCCCCTGTCCCCCGGAAGTTGCCGAACGGCTGCTGCTGTCCGTGCATGAGGAAGGAAGTTCGGGCTCCTGTCGCTCGTGCATCACCCGATGTTCGCATCTCGACACAACACTCACAGCGGCCGTTACCTCAGCGTCACGTTGCTTGGATGTAGGCATGGCGAGTCCTCAGCGGCCACTTACCTCCCTCAAGGAGCCGTAGCACGATGTCCAACGCCCGCTTGCGGATCAGTCGCCCTCGGCGGCATCGACTGGCCACCGCGATCTCCACAGGCCTCGTCCTGACTTTGGCGTCGCCTGCTGTCGCCATGGCGGATGACACGGCCGCCTCAGCGACTGACCCCGTCCCGGTTCAGCTGCTGTCCATCACCGACCTCCACGGCTACTTCGGCGACTACACCACGACAGTGCCGGGCGCCCACGCCGGTGAGGCGCCCCAAACCGTCGGCGGCGGCGCCTACCTGGCGGCCCATCTGGACCGGCTCCGTGAAAAGGCCGCGCTGCCCGAGTCGAACTCGATCCTGTTCTCGGCCGGGGACGACTTCTCCGGCTGGCCCAACGAGACCGCGTACTTCTGGAACGAGCCGACGATCGAGTACCTCAACCACATCGGTCTGCAGTTCTCGACGATCGGGAACCACGAGCTGGACCGCAACCTCGACTACCTGCGCCACATGATGAACGGCACGTGCGAGGGCCGCCCCGATGGCGATCTCTGCTTCACCGACTCCACCGGCAAGAAGTTCGCCGGAGCCGACTTCGACTACTACTCCGCGAACGTCGTCGACGGCGCGACCGACGAGCTGGTCGCGAAGCCGTACCACATCGAGCAGGTCGACGACGGCCACGGCGGAACGCTGCCCGTGGGCTTCATCCACGCGACCACGAGCGGCACGCCCAACGAGGGGCTCTCGTACTGGCCGGCCAACCAGCTGCGCTTCCTGCCCGAAGCGACGGAGATCAACCGGTACGCCGCCGAGCTCCAGGCCCAGGGCGTGCAGGCCATCGTCGCCACCGTCCACGAAGGATTCTCGCAGGTCGGCGACTTCTACAACGACTGCAAGAACCCCTCCGGGCCGATGGTCGAGATGAACAAGCAGATCTCGCCCGCCGTCGACGCCGTCATCACCGGGCACTGGCACGCCCTCGGCAACTGCATGTTGCCCGACCCGGCAGACAACCCCCGCCCGGTCGTCGAGGCCGCCAACCACGGCCGCCTCATCAGCGAGATCAACCTGCAGCTGGACCCCGAGACCGGCGACGTCCTGCGCGACCGGACCACCTCCACCAACCACGCCAACGCCCGCACCGTGACTCCGGACCCCGAGGTCCTCCGGATGGCCCAGTACTGGCGCGACCGCGTGCAACAGCGCAGGAACGAGCCCGTCGCCGACATCGCCGGTGACCTCACCCGCACGTCTGCCGACGCGGAGGAGTCGACCCTCGGCAACGCCACCGCCGACGCGTTCCGGTGGGCAGCGCAGAAGGACGGCGGTGCCGACGTCGGGATCGTGATGCCGAACACGCTGTTGCGCGACGTCACCTACGCGCCGACCGCCGGCAACCAGGCCGACGCTCCCGGCCGCGTGCTGTTCGGAGAGCTGATGTTCGGTGTGATCCACGAGAGCGGCGGCTTCGGCGCAGCACTCACGAGCGGTGAGCTGACCGGCCGCGAGCTCGACCAGCTGCTGGAGAGCCAGTGGCAGCAGGCCGCCGACGGCTCCACCACCTTCCGACCGCTGGGGGTCTCGAACAGCGTCAGCTACCGCTACGACCCCACGGCACCCGTCGGTGATCGCGTCGACTTCGGGCAGGTCCGCATCAACGGCGAGCTGCTCAAGCCCAACGCCACCTACCGCGTCGCGACGCTGTCCAAGGACTTCGTGCCCCGGTCTGCCGTCCCCGGGTTCACCGCCCTGTTCAACGCCCGCGATCAGCACCGGACGGCCTACTCCGGCCCCGACGCGCTGGCCGGCTACCTGCGCGCGCAGGCGCCGCTCACCCCGCCGGCGCTTGACCGGGTTCAGGCGCAGCCGTAGCTCGCTCGTGCCGCGCGGGCGTCCAGCGCCCGCGCGGCACTTCTTTTGCGGAATGCGTCATCCTCCAGTGTTGCCGCTGCTACTCCGTAAGCCTACGCTTACGGTTCGTGGGCACTTACCGAATCTCGGATGCCGCGTGGAACGCGTTCGGGGATCCGAGTCGGCGCGCGATCATCGAGTGCCTGGCCGAGCGGCCGCAGTCGGTCCGCGAACTCGCCGATGGGCTGCCGATCAGCCGACCAGCGGTCTCCCAGCACCTCAAGGCACTCAAAGGCGCAGGGCTGGTCACCGACCGCCCCGCCGGCACAAAGCGCATCTACCAACTCAACCCGGCAGCCGTGGGCGCGTTGCGCGATCAGCTCGACACCTTCTGGAGCCGTGCGCTGGCCGCCTACGAGGACGCCGTCGAACAACCCGAAGGAGATTGAGCAATGACTCGGTCAACGAGCACGGTGGTCCGCAAGGAGGTCGTCGTGAACGCCCCGATCGAACGAGCCTTCACCGTTTTCACCGAGCGATTCGGCGACTTCAAGCCACCCGAGCACAACCTGCTGCAGGCCGAGATCGCCGAGACGGTGTTCGAACCCCACGTCGGCGGCCACATCTTCGACCGGGGGGCCGACGGCAGCGAGTGCCGCTGGGCCCGAATACTCACCTACGAGCCCCCGCATCGCGTCGTCTTCAGCTGGGACATCAACCCCCGATGGCAGATCGAATCCGACCAGGAGCACACGAGCGAGGTCGAGGTCCGCTTCATCGCCGAAGCCGCGCAGCGCACGCGTGTGGAACTCGAACACCGCGAGCTCGATCGCCACGGACCTGGCTGGCAAGCCGTCAGCGATGGTGTGGGAGGCGAGGGCGGCTGGCCGGTGTACCTCGCCCGCTACGCCCAGCTGTTGGCCGGGGACCGCTGATGGCGGCATCGGGCACTATCAGCGACGCGATGCCACCACCTCGGGAACCTCTGCAACGCAAGAGCGATGCGCTCGAACTGCTGCGCTCGGAAACCACCGCGTGGTTGGCCACGGGCGATTCCGACGGCCCGCACCTCGTCCCGCTCCTGTTCCACCACAACGGCGAGGTGCTCACCTTCGCGACCTTCGCGAACAGCCGCACGGTGACCAACGTGGCCGCCACCGCCCGAGCACGGGCAGCCATCGGCCATCACTACGACGTGGTCATGGTCGACGGCACGATGAAGATCATCGAGCCCGACGCGATTGATCCGACCATCGCCGACCCGTTCTCCTCACTGCTGCGCGGCGGTCCTGACCCGCGGCGCACACCCGGATTCGTCTACCTCCAGCTCACCCCAACTCGGTTGCAAGCATGGCGCTCCTTCGCCGAGCTCGACGGCAGGACCCTGATGCAGTCCGGCCAGTGGCTGGTCTGACCACGAGGCGATCCGCTTGCAGACACAGTTACCGGAACGACGGAGAAGCGAAGGCTCGCTCCGGGCCGTCGAACACCCGGCAGTCGACAAGCAGATCGGGATTCCCCTGTAGCGGGAACTACCGGCGCGATTCGGGGGCCAGGTCGGCGACCGGGCCGATGACGATGACCGCGGGCGGCTTGATGTCGGCTTCGCGGATCGCCTCGGCGACCTCGCCCAGCGTCGTGCGGAGCGTCTTCTGGTTGCGCGTGGTGCCTTCTTGGACCACGGCGACCGCGGACTTCGGGTTGCGACCGTGCTCCATCAGAACCGCCGCGAACTCCGCGATCCGCTTGACGCCCATCATCAGCACGATGGTTCCGCGCAGCCGTCCCAGCGCCGGCCAGTCCACAAGGGACTGTTCGTCGTGCGGTCCGACGTGCCCGGACACGACCACGACCTCGTGCGCGACACCGCGATGCGTCACCGGCACGTCCGCCGCGGACGGAGCCGCGAAAGCACTGGTGATCCCGGGAACGGCCGTCACCGCGACACCGGCCTCGGCGCACGCCAGCAACTCCTCGAACCCGCGCCCGAACAGGTACGGGTCGCCGCCCTTGAGCCGCACCACGAACTTCCCGGCCTTGGCGTGCTCGATCAGCAGCGAGTTGATGACTTCCTGGTTCGCCGCCCGTCCGTACGGAATCTTCGAAGCGTCGACCACTTCCACGTGCGGACCGAGCTCTTCGAGCAGTTCGCGCGGCGCCAACCGGTCGGTGATCACCACGTCCGCGCGCCCCAGCAGCTGACGCCCGCGCACCGTGATCAAGTCCGGATCGCCCGGCCCGCCACCCACCAGGGCCACACCCGGCGCCGGGGGCTCGGACTTCTCGTCGACCACGCCGGTCCGCAACGCCTCGACGAGCGCGTCACGAACGGCGGCCGAACGCCGGTGCTCGCCACCCGACAGCACGCCAAGCAGCAGCCCGCCGTGCTGCGCCACCGCTGGGGTGACGGCGGTTCCCTGCGAGGCGTCGTCGGCGCGCACGCAGAAGATGCGGTTCTGCTCGGCCTCAGCCGCGACCGCCGCGTTCACCTCGCTGCCGGTCGCACACGCCACGACGTACCAAGCGCCATCGAGGTCGCCGGCCGCGTAAGGGCGCTGGTGCCAGGTCAGCTCGCCCGCTTCGGCCATCGCTTCAACGGCCGGAGTCGCTTCCGGCGCGATGACCTCGACCCGTGCACCGGCGTTGATCAGGCGCGGAACCCGGCGCTGCGCGACGGTGCCCGCGCCGACGACGACCACCCGCTTTCCGGTGAGGTCCAGGCCGGCGAAGTAGTGGTGCTCAAGGTGCTTGGTCATGTCCGTAGTCCAGTCGTGCTCGCCCGGCGACGTCGCCGGGGACTCGTGCTCAAGGGGCTGTTGGCCACTTCGTCGTGGCTCACGATCACCGGTCTGGCCGCTCGGCGCCACCCCGACCAGCCCGTGGACGCCGGTCACGCGCGCTCCGCCCGATCGCGATGGGAGGCGAGGCTCCACCAGAGCGCGGCGCCGCCCCATACTGCCATGAAAACGGCCAGGGTCAGATAGCCGAGCAGTTCGAAGTGGTCGCTGATCGCCGCGATCGGCGTGGTGTTCGGCACGCCGAACTCATCGAGCACACCGGCGAGCACGACCAGCGCGACGACCGCCGCCAGCACCACGGTCAGCGCGGTGGTGGTCACGTTCACCCACAGCCGCCGCAGCGGCTGGGCCAGCGACCAGGCGTAGGCGCGGGACATCAGCATGCCGTCCACGCTGTCCACAGTGCACATGCCCGCGGCGAACAGCAGCGGCAGGCTCAGCACGGCGATCGGCGACAGCTGTCCCGGCGTGACCATGGCCAGCACGGTGATCTCGGTGGCGGTCTGCATGCCGAGACCGAACAGCAGCCCGATGCCGAACAAGTGCCAGGAGCGGGCGACGTTGCGCATCCGTCCGCGCAGCAGCCGCGCGAGCAACCCGCGACGGCCGAGCACCATCTCGACCTCGGTCTCATCGATGTCACCGCGCCGTGCCCGGCGCAGCAGGCGCACCGCGTCGCGCAGGACCAGCGCGTTGAGCACGGCCAGGGTGGTCAGCACCGCGATCACGACCAGGTCCACGACCGTCGAGACCTGCACTCCGGCCTGCTCCGCCCACCCCTGCGCGGCGGGCCCGGCGACGAACGCGACGGCGAACGCGAGGAAGAGCACGACGCTGGCGTGTCCGAGGGCGAACCACATGCCGGTCGAAACCGGACGTCGTCCGCGTTGCATCAGCAGTCTCGTGGCGTCGTCGATCACCGCGACGTGGTCGGCGTCGAAGCCGTGGCGCAGGCCGAGCAGGTACGCCGTGGTGCCCGCTGCGGCAAGCCCGCCCGCCATGCCGAAGTTGTCCTGGTGCAGCAGGTAGGCACCCCAGCCCACCAGGTGCAACGCCCCGACCGCGGCCAGCACGATCGTCGCTTTGCGCCGCTCCTCCGCGCCCCAACCGGCGCGCAGCTGTTCCGTTCCGGATTCCCCAACCATGGGTTCTCCGACCTCCTGGGTTTCCCGCCCGAGGGGCTCGGTGTCCGCGCGCCGCGGTGCGACGCGGGGCCGGCGCGCAGTCTCCTGACTCCCGGATCGACGCGGCACCCCGGCCTTCCAGCTGCGTGGCAGCCGTGGCCTCGGGTGGGGGCCGCTCCCCGGTCACAGTGGCGGGACCGTCCCGGATTCGCACCGGGTTCCTGCACTGTCGGCGGCGAGATCCTTCCGCGATCACCGGCCCCGGGTCAAACCCCGGTGACCGCGATCACCTGAATCACAGTTTCAATTGAAACTGTGATCACCCGTGCCTGGCATTTACAGTTTCAATTGAAACTGTGGTCTGCGGAGCCGGCGGAGCCTCACCGGAAGCCCGCCCACGACTACTCCGAACGGATGAACATCGGCCTTTCGCCGGTCGGGCACCGCGCGCATGCTGGGGGTTACGGCGACCTGAAACGGCCTGCGCCAGCGGGCTGACGGGGACCAGGAGGCCACCATGAACGAGACGCACACGATCACGTTGAACCTGCAGGTCGTGGAGGCGGGATCGAAGACCACCGCCGACGTCGGGTTCACCACCCCGGCCGGTCAGGCGCTGCACGGCCATGGAACCGCGCGACGCCACCCGGACGACCAGGAGGTACCGCAGATCGGCGACGAGATCGCGATCGCCCGCGCCCTGTTCGAACTGGCGCACAAACTGCTGGACAACGCGGCCAAGGACATCGGAGAACGCCTCCACCGCCGCGTGCACCTACCCGCCTGACCACAACGGCGATTTCGCGCGAGACCCCTTCGCGGAAGGCAGATTTCGCGCGAGATCGCCGGTTCACGAGTGCACCTCGAGGGCTTCGCCGACCGCCTTCGCAGCGAGGTCCGCGACGTCTTCGCCCAGCCCCTGACGGACCCGGACGCGCAGCGGAGCCGGTCCGAAGCGAGGTAGATCAGCGACGAGCCCTTCCAGGCGCGGCTTCGCTTGCAGCAGCCCTGCTGCGGGAGCGGTCGAGCCGGGTCCGCGTGGCGGGGCTCGTCCTCGGCATGTTCGCCGTGGTCACCACCCTCGGCGGCCAGGTGCTCGCCGAAGGCGCGCTGAACCCGGGCATCCTGCTCGCCCTGGTCGGGCTCCTCTGCTTCTCCGCAGGCGGCTCTACCAGCAGCGGTTCTGCGGTCCGATCGATCCGCGGGCCGGCGGGGCGGTGCAGTCGGCAGCCGCCGGCGCCGCGGTCGGCGTGATCACGCTGTTCGAGCACCGCCAGGTCACGCACTGGGCGCAGGCCACCGCGGTGCTGGTGATCGGATCCGCCTGCTACCTGCGGGCGGTCGCCGTCGGCGGGGCCAGCCGGGCAAGCGCCCTGTTCAGCAGCGTGCCGCCGGGCGCCGCACTGCTGGCCTGGCCCCTGCTCGGCGAAACCCCCACCCCCGCAGTGGTTCTCGGCATCGCGCTCGGCGCCGCGTCCTGCGTGCTGGGCACCCGTCCGGACAGGGGAGCTCCGGCGGTGCCCGTGCGCCCGCTCGAGCTCACGGCTTGAGGTACTCGAGCACGGCCAGCACGCGGCGGTTGGTGTCCTCGGCGTTCGCCAGGTCGAGCTTGCCGAAGATGCTCGCGATGTGCTTGCTGACCGCGCCTTCGCTGACCACCAGTTCCTGCGCGATCGCCGCGTTGGAACGGCCTTCGGCCATCAGCGCGAGCACGTCGTTCTCCCGCGAGGTCAGCCGCTGCAACGGTGTCGTACGGCGGGCGACCAGCTTAGAGATCACCTCTGGGTCCATCGCGGTGCCACCGGCGGCTACCCGGCGCACCGCGTCGATGAACTGGTCGGCGTTGAAGACCCGGTCCTTGAGCAGGTAGCCGACGCCACCGGTGCCGTCGGCCAGCAGTTCCCGCGCGTACAGCTGCTCAACGTGCTGGGACAGCACCAGCACCGGCAGTCCGGGGATCTCGCGCCGCGCGGACAACGCGGCGCGCAACCCCTCGTCGGTCTGGGTCGGCGGGAGGCGGACATCGACGACAGCCACGTCCGGGCGCTGCTCGATCAGCGCCCGCTCCAGCTCTGGGCCGGTCTCCACGGCGGCCACCACCTCGCAGCCGTGCGCGGTGAGCAGCGTGCTCAGTCCGTCTCGGAGGAGGAAGAGGTCTTCGGCGAGGACAACGCGCACGGGATCTCCATCGTCGCCGCGGTCGGTCCACCGGGCGGGCTGCTCAGCTGCAAAGTTCCGTCGAATGTACCGATGCGGCGGCAAATTCCGGTCAGCCCGCCGCCGAGCTCGGGGTCGGCACCACCCACGCCGTCGTCGGTGACCGCGATCCGCAGCGCCTGGTCGTACCTCAGCTCGACGCGGATCGATTCCGCCCGGCTGTGCTTGACCGCGTTCGTGATCAGTTCGAGCGTCGCGAAGTAGGCGGCGGCCTCGATCGCGGACGGGCACCGCCCCGGCACGTCGGCATCGATCTCGACGGGCACCACGAGGTCCAACGCCACCGCGCGCACCGCGTCGACCAGCCCGCGTTCGGTGAGCACCGGTGGCCGAATGCCGCGGACCAAGGCTCGGAGTTCGGCCAGGGCCTGGCCGGAATCCGCCTTGGTCTGGCCCAGGAGTTCCTTGGCACGCTGCGGATCCCGCTCCACCAGCTGCTCGACGGCGGAGAGCTTCAACCCGAGCGCGACGAGCCTGGCCTGCGGGCCGTCGTGCAAGTCGCGCTCGATGCGCCGCAGCTCGGCGTCCTCGGCGTCGGTCGCGTCGGCGCGGGTCTCAGCGAGCTGACGAACCCGCTGGGCCAACTGCGCGCGCTCGGTCGGTGCCAGCAGCAACCGGGTCCAGCGGCCGTGCAGGCGCAGCAGCGGCGGAGCGAGGGCCAGCACACCGGCCCCGGCCAGCAGTCCCAACGGCATTCCGAGCAGCGGGGTGCTCGCAAGCCATTTCGCCGGTGCGAACACGTGCTCCCACGGCCATCCGAACTCGGCGAAGAAACGACCGATCCGCACCCAGAACGGGATCCAGAGACCCCACAGGAAGATCCAGCCCAGCACGGCCACCGGAACCAGTAGCAGCACGGTGACCGGACCGTCGCCGAGCAGCCACAACAGGTCCCGCCAGGTCGCCGGATCGGCCATCGCGCGCCGGTAACGGGCGCGGCGCATCGCCGGACGCGGCGAGGTCCGCAGCTCACGACCGGCTCGGTAGAACCCGTCAGCGGTGGGCACCGGCTCGTCGAGCGGCCGGTACAGCTCCTCGACCGGGATCCCCGACCAAGTCCCGGCGAACCGCCGACCGAACCCGGCCAGGCGTTGCACGAGCACGTTGCACCACGGCCACCACATGAACGCGCCGAGCACATGGGTGAGCACGAACAGCACGACCAGGAGCACACCGAAGACCAGGTTCACGACCGCCAGCAGGGCGAGGACCGCCAACCGCCAGAGATCGCGCAATCCCCTGCTGACCCACAACTGCCACGGGCGCAGCTCAGCCGGGCCCAGCCGTGAACGCGTCCACCGCCCGTAGAACCGGAGCACCCGCTGCCGACGACGGCCAGCAGTCCCAGCGCCGGGCCGACGACCGTGTTGAGCAGTAGCCAGCTCATGTCCCGGCCCGTCGCCGGATCCTCCGACAGCCAGTGCACCCGCTCCATGTACCGGGGCACTCGCGGCGTCCGGTACAGCCGCTTGTCGTAGCGGTACCAGCCCTCGGCGTCGGGCTGCGGGTCGGGCGGGGCCGGGTGGTACGACGTCGCGATCGGCACCTCGCACCAAGCACCGGACAGGCGGCGGCTTCGATCGACCGCAGCCCGACACCGCGCCACGACCCGCTCGCCCAGGAACGGCATGCCCACCACCGAGAGGCAAAGGCCCAGTGTGTAGGCCACGTACAGCAGCGGCCCGGGCAAGGCCAGCAGTGCGAGCACCAAGCCGTGCTTGGCAGTTCTGATTCGCATGGAACCATTCTTTTGCGCGGCAACGGTGTTGACCTTGCAGCTGGTTTCCGGATCGGGGTGGACTTATCTCCACCCCCCACCGGGAGCCAACCGCATTCCCGCAGGTCCGGCGCCAGCCTAGCGTCACCGCCATGTCCTCCCCGAATTCACGGGAACGTCTGCGCCAGGCTGATTTCCACCTACCTCGGCAGACCGGTGCGCACCTGGCCGGCCTGGCCCGCAGCCCGCTGACCGCGGTCTGCGGGCTGCGGGCTGCTCGTGCTCGGCGACTTCGCCACCGGCAGCGGCATCGCGCTAACCATCGCGGCCATCGGACTCGCGGCGAAGCCAGGCCCCGACCCGATCGCCCGGTTCACCGCGCACCTGCTGGCCGCCTTCGCGGTAGCGCTCGTCGCGGCAGCCTGCGCGACCTCTCCGCAGGAGGCGTCCGCGCTGCTCGTGACGAGTTCGCTGGCCGCGTTGGCCGTGCTGTCCGTCGGTTTGCTGTGCGCTGCGGTGGGCGGCCCGCTGCTCGCCGCGATCGCTCTGCTGCCCGGGCTGGTTCCGGGTTTCCAGTTCACCGCGTCCGGCGCGGCGATCCAGGCCCTCGCAGGTGAGCCGCACCTGCTGGTGCTGGCCGGGTACGCGCTGGTCGCGGGCAGGTCAGCCGATCGCCTCCTGGATGCGCTTCCACGCCGCCTGCACGTGCCGCCGCTCGGTCTGCGGCGAACCGACCGCGAACCGCAACACCGTGCGACCGTCCACTTTGGTGTGCGTCAGGTACAGCTCACCGGACTCGTTCAGCGACTCCATGAGCTGGTAGACGTGCTCGTCGGCCTGTTCCTGGAACAGCGGCCGGAAGCACACCAGCCCGAACGGATGCGGCTCCAGCAGCTCGAACCGCGGATCCTCGCGCACCCACCCGGCGAACTCCTGCGCGAGGCCCACGGTGGTCCGGATGTGCTCGCGCAACCCTTCGGCCCCGTACCAGCGCAGCACCGACCACAGCTTCAACGCCCGGAACCGGCGCCCCAGCGGCACCTGCCAGTCGCGGTAGTCGATCACATCGCCGGACGCCGTGGCCGGGTTGCGCAGGTACTCCGGCAGGATCGACAGCGCGTCGATCATCGGCGCGCGATCGGCCATCCACAGCAGGCTGCAGTCGAAGTTGGTCAGCAACCACTTGTGCGCGTTGGTGCAGTAGGAGTCGGCGAACTCGGCGACCCCGTCGTTGATCCAGCGCAGCTCCGGGCACACCGCGGCCACGCCCGCGTAAGCCGCGTCGACGTGCAACCAGACCCCGCGCGCCCGGCACACCTCGCCGACGGCGCGGACCGGGTCGATCGCAGTGGTCGAGGTGGTGCCGACGGTCGCGCACACCAGGGTCGGCACGGCGCCCGCGGCCAGGTCCTCAGCGATCAGGGCGTCGAGGTGAGCGGGATCCATACCCAGGGTGTCCGGATCGACGTCGACGATCCGGACGTTGTCCGCGCCGATGCCGACCATCCGCGCGGCCCGCTCCAAGGACGAGTGGGTGTGCTCGGAGACGTAGAGCGTGTGGCGCCGGGTGATGCCCTTGCTCGCGACGTCACCGCCGCTGACCCGCTGCAACGCAGCCAGGCAGGCCACCAGCGCGGCGCTCGACGCCGAGTCCTGGATGACGCCGCCACCGACCGCATCGGTCCGGAAGTTCTCCGGCAGCCCGAGCAGCTCGGCCATCCAGTCGACCACGACGGTCTCCAGCTCGGTGCAGGCCGGACTGGTCGCCCACACCATGCCCTGCACGCCGAGCCCGCTGGAGAGCAGATCACCGAGGATGGCGGGCCCGCTGGCGTTGGCCGGGAAGTAGGCGAAGAAGTTGGGATGCTGCCAGTGCGTCACGCCGGGAACCAGCACGGCGTCGAGATCGCGAAGCACCTCCTCGAACGGTTCGCCCTGCTCAGGAGGGTGCGCGGGAAGCTGAGCCCGAACCTCCCCAGGCCGCACCTGCGACCGAACGGGATGGGACTCGACGCCGGCGTAGTAGTCGGCAACCCAGTCAACGACCTGCCTGCCGAAAGCCCGGAACTCCTCCGGTGACATGTGTCCAGCCACCCCGCCACCCTCTCACCGCCAACGGCCCCAGACCAGAGCCAACGCGGTCAGACCCCGCCGAACCTATCGACGTGGCACACCTTGGCGAACTGCGGACAACCATTCCCAGCCCCGCCCAGTCCGATCAGCAAGTCCTCCACGGACCGAGGATCGCGGCGATAACGCGACACCTGCCGGGTCAGCGCGCGAAAGACCGCACCGGGTGCGAGTTCGTGCAGATCGAGCAGGAACTCGTCCTGGTGCAAGGCCATGACGTCATAGCACTCTGGTCATGTCCGTCCTTGCGTGTCCGTTCCGAGGGCGGCACGCGCCGGTCGGGCGGGCGGACAAGACAGTGACGGGGCTTCTGGACCAAGCTCCTATGAAGTCACAAGCGCCCGTCCGGCCGCGTGCGTGGTGACGCCCGGCGGGCCGACAAATCCCAAACAGGACAGTCGAAACGTCAGTCAGGGGGTGGGTCAGACCCGCCTTCGGCGTCACCACGAACATCATCACTGTCAGGGGGTTTCCGTGGCCATCCAGCGGTAGCCGCGCGGGGTGACCATTCGGTGGCCGACCACTGCGGACTGGGAGGAGCCCACGACCACCGTGGTGTGCATGTCCACGTCGATCGGGTCGAATTCGCTGATCGGGGCGCACCAGACCCGTTGGCCCGTTCGGGTCGCGCGCTGGACCGCGCCGACCGGGGTCGTCGCCGGGCGGTGTTCCGCCAGGATCTCCAGCGTTCGGCCCAGCTGCCAGTTCCGCTGCTCGGAGCGCGGGTTGTAGAGGCAGACCACCAGGTCGCCCTCGGCGGCCGCCCGCACGCGGCGCTCGATGACCGCCCACGGAGTGCGCAGGTCGGACAGGCTGATCAGCGCGTGGTCATGGCCGAGCGGCGCGCCCAGCAGGGCCGATGCCGCCAGCACGGCGGTCACACCCGGAACTCCGACGACCTCGATGTCGACGTCGGCCTTCTCCAGGGCCGGGCTCGCCATCGCGTACACCCCGGCATCACCCGAGCCGATCAGCGCCACCGCGCGGCCTTCGCGGGCCAGTTCGACCGCCTCGGTCGCGCGGGCCTCTTCCTCGCCCAAGCCGGTGGCCCGCACTTCGGTGCCCGGCCGCAGCAGGTGCCGCACCTGGTCGACGTGCTGGTCCAGGCCGACGACGACCGAAGCGCGGCGCAACTCGGCGTCGGCGCGCGGAACGCGCAGGTCCGCCGCTCCGGGACCGATACCGATGAGCGCCAGCCGGCCCCTGGGGAGGATCCGGGCGGCTGCTGCGGTCACTCCGTTGCCCTTGATCTTGGGCGCGACCAGCTCGACCTGAGCGCCGTAACCGAGCTCGGCCGCCGCGTGCAGCGCCGACGCCTCCGCCACGCTGGGCGTACCGGCCTCCGCGCCTACTGCCTCGCTGGGGTTGGGCACCTCGACTTCGGCGAGCACCTCGGCCGGGTAGGTCAGCAGCGACAGCTCGTCGCCGCCGTCTGCGGAGTGCCAGAACCCGAGGTCCTGCACCGCTTCCAGGATCCCGTCCTCGTCGGCCTTGAGGTCCACGCTGGCGATCGCCCTGATCGCGCGCGGGTCCAGGCCGTGCTCGCGGTCCAGCCGGGCGATCGTCTCGGTCACCGCGGTGCGCGAGATCCCGCTGGTCGAACCGACTCCGACCACCAGAGTGCGCGGGATCAGCCGCAGCGTCCGCTCTTCCTCCTCGGTCGGGCGGCGGTCGTCGATCACCACCGTCCACAGCGGCGTTTCGATGCCCGGGGACACGTTGGGCGGCAGGGCGGGCAGCGGGAAGCCGTGCGGGTTGACCAGAAGCACCGGCAGGTCCTCGAGCAGCGCCGCACCGCAGGACGCCAGGTCACCGTCCACAGTGGCGTCGAGCTGCTCGACCAGCTCGTCGAGCGGGGTGACACCGGTGCCGCCGGTGGCCGTGGTGACCACCGGCTCGCAGTCGAGCACGTCGGCGACCTGCTCGGCGAGGGCGTTGGCGCCGCCGGCCTGGCCCCCGGTCAGGGCGATCGCGAAGCGCTGCTCCTCGTCGACGCAGACCACGCCCGGGTCAGCGCGCTCGTCGCGCAGCAGCGGCGCGACCAGTCGCACTGTCGCGTCGCTGGCCAGGAAGAACACCGCTGCGTCGAGGTGATCCCAGAGGCGGCGCACGGCAGATCCGATCGGCCCGTCGGCGACGACCGCGTCCGGCCCCAGCCGTCCGGCGAGCTCAGCGGCGGCCCGCCGTCCCGTCGCGGTCACCGCGAACAGACCGATCACTGCAACTCCCCTACCCGGTCGACAGCCCTCCACCGCATGGTCCCACCTGCATGGTTCCGCCCTCCTCGGGCGCACGGAAAAACCACAGTTTCAATTGAAACTGTAATTCCCACCCACGGCGAATCACAGTTTCAATTGAAACTGTGGTCACGACGAGCACCTGTGGTCGATGGGGGACCGATGTGTCGTGAGTGGCGATGGCGGTACTCACGACCATCGCCGCGCACGAGCCCCAGCGCCGAACGGGAGTGGAAGGAACTCACCGAAACCGGTGAGGGGTGACGACGTCCGTCGGCGTGTCGGGGCCCGACACACCGACGGGGCGCGATTTCCATTGAAATTGGACGTGCGATTTCAATGGAAATTGCGCCCCGCGCAGGGAGGACGTGTCGCCGGAGACGGCGGGTTACTGCTTCTTGTAGCCGGAGATCAGGACCACCGGGTCCGCTGCTTCGAGGCGGGACTCGCCGTCCGAGAGCTCCACGAGGCGGGCCGCCGAGAGCTGGACGCCCTCGACCTGGTAGCCCGCCGTGCGCAGCGTGTCGCGGGTCGGGCCGATCCGGTCCAGCGCCGCCAGCGCGACTACGACGCGGCTCGCTCCCGCGTGCGCGCACGCCGTGACAACTTCGGCGCCACCGGCACCGACGAAGATCGAGTCCGGGCGGGGCAGGTTCCGCAGGACCTGCGGCGCTTCGCCCTCCTCCACCCGGACGTCCACGCCGTGGCTGGCCGCGTTGGTGATCAGCCGCATCGCCTGCGTTTCGTCGGACTCCACCGCGATCGCCGCCGCGCCCAGCCGGGCGCACTCCACGGCCACCGAGCCGGAGCCCGCGCCGACGTCCCACACCAGTGCTCCCGGGCGCGGCGCGAGCTTGGCCAGCGCCACCGCCCGCACCTCGGCCTTGGTGATCACGCCGTCTCGGTGCGAGAACTCGTCCTCGGACAGCGCCCAGCCGGTGGCCGGCAGCACCGGCTCGCCGCCGACGATCCAGCCGCGGTGCGGCACGTCGTCCAGATCGGCCAGGGACAACACGATGTTCGGCTCGCGCCAGGTCCGCTTGGCCGCCTCCGCCGGGTCCACGGTGACCACCGATTCGTAAGCCCCGCCGAGGTCCTCGGCGACCACCATGGTGCGCCGCCACCCGGTCAGCCCGGAACCGATCTGCGCCGGTCCGGCCTTCGGCGCGGTCGTCAGCACCACCACGGCCGGACGCGCGCGGCAGACGTTGATCGCCTTGGCCAGGTCCTGGCTGTTGGCGTTGACCACCACCACGTCGTCCCACGAACGGCCAACGCGGGCCATCAACTGCTGCACGCTGGACGTCGACGGCAGCACCGTGCACCGGATGCCTCGCTCGCGCAGCGCGCGCACCGCGCCGAAGAAGCCGGGGTCGCCGGAGGCGAGCACCACGCCGTGCTCCTCGCCGGACAGCGCGGACAGCGCGTTCAGCGCCGGTTCCAGCGGCCCCAGCTCGAGCTTGCGCGCGTGCTCTGGCGCATGCGCGTCCAGATGCCGCTTGCCGCCCACCACGAGCCGCGCCGACTCCAACGCCTGCGCAGCACCCTTGGGCAGGTCGCCGCCGTCGATCCCGATCACCGTGACTGCCACGTCACCCACCTCACCTCGGCGACCGCGACCACGTGTTCCACCGGCACACCCCGAACACGCGACCGTCGGCCGCATTCCTCACCGAACTGCTCCAATACTGCTGCCACCGGCTCCCGGAGCCGGTCCGCACACGCCGACGCCGTGCGCTGGTGGCGGCAGCGATCCCCCGACCGGGCATCACTCTATGTCCACTTCGGACGACTCATCCCGCCAGCATCACTCGCCGGGCTCGTCCGCCTTCGCCGTGGACTTCCGCTTCGCGGCGGGCTTCGCCTTGGCCGTCGTCCGCTTCGCAGCGGTCGTCTTCGCGCTGGTGGACTTCGCCGCAGCGGTCTTCTTGGTCGTGGTGGGCTTCGCCGGAGTGGCCTTCGCGGTGGCGCGGGTGGTCGTGGTGCTCGCCGCGGACGTCCGCTTCGGCGCTGCCTCCACTTCGACGGTCTCCTCGAGCAGGCTGGGGAGAACGGGCTCCTCAACAGCAGGAACAGGCGCCTCGAGGGTGTCGACCACCACCGGCTCGTCGACGAACAGCTGCGACTGCGCCGCATCCACGCGCCGAGCCGCCGGACGGGTCGCCGCCACGCGCGCCGCTCCTCGCGCGCTCTCCTGCCAGTCGCGCACGGCCCACCAGGCCACGTCGGACTCCTTCACCGGCCCGTTGCCGCGCGGCCACGCCACCACCGGCTCGGCGCTGCGACGGGGCGAGGTGCTGGGACGCTCGGTCCGCGTCGTGCGCCGGACCGCCGGTTCCGCACGGCGGTAGGTGTGGAAGTAGGGCTGCGGACGGCTTCCGCTGCCGTTGAGGCTCTTGCCGACGATGAACAGCAGGTTCCGCCAGAGCTTGCGCTGCTTGACGGTCTTCTCCAGCTCGCCGAGCGTGGTGCGCAGCAGCGTCTCGTCGGGCCAGCTGACCTTGTAGGCCACCAGCACCGGGGTGTCGTCCGGGTAGCCGCCGGCACGCAACTCCTCGACCAGCTGGCCGGTGCGCGAGCCGGCGAGGGACAGCGCCATCGTGGTGCCGTGCTTGGCGAGCTCGCGCACCTCTTCCCCCGCGGGCGTCGGCGTCTTGCTCTCCATCCGGGTCACCACCAGCGACTGGGCGACCTCCGAGGTCAACTCGCGGCCGATCGCGGCGGCCGCCGCGGAGAACGGCGCGACACCGGGCACGATCTCGGTTTCCACGACCATCCGGGTGCACGCGTCGTGCTGCTCCTGGACGGAACTCCACATCGACGGGTCACCGGAGTGCAGGCGGACGACCTTGAGCTTGTCCCGCTCGGCGCGGCGGTAGATCTCCAGCGCCTGCTCGTGGGTGAGGCGGGAGGAGTCGATCAGCTCGGCGTCGGTGCTCGCGTGCTCCTGGACGCACTCCGGCGCGACCAGGCTCGCGTCCCACACCACGACGTCGGCTTCGGCGATCCGCCGCGCGCCGCGGACCGTGATCAGGTCGGCAGCGCCCGGACCGGCACCGATGAACGAGATCCGGCCAGTCAACATTGCTCTCCTCTTCCGCCTCGGGGTGGAAGTCCTACCACTGTGGACAGATGCGATGCGTCGTCCACTTCGGACGCATCGGGCCACTCGACCGGTGCGCCCAGGTGCCCGGTGCGGACCGAGCGCCCCCGGGCTCCGCGTGCGGCGGACGGCTCACCCAACCGGCGCCCGCCTTCGTAGGCAATGACCGTACCGCGTGACCGCACCGCCTCCTGAAGCGCGGTCACGTCCCGCACAGCATCTGTCACCGCTCGTGACGACCCGGATTCGCCGGGTTCCACATCGACCTCCACGACAATCGGCGACGCGCGGCACCGCGGCCAGCTCGATCTCGATCATCAGCTCACCGACGCCGACCGAGGAACCACCGAACGTCGAGTGGCGAATCCCACTCTGCCGCCCCGATCACGCAACTCCCGCGCACCTGGCCACGAAACGTTCGATCGAGTCGGGCTGCCCGGCGGGATGGGTGTGCAGGTAGGACGCGTGCACGCCGCCGTCGACGAAGCCCTCGCGCTGGATGCCCTCGTTCCGCCAAATCCAAGCGGCCTGCTCACCACGAGCGGGCTCCAACACGGTGCGGTGGAACTCGTGCCCGCTCACCCGCGAGCCTTCGGGGAACAGCACGGAATCGGTTGCGGCCACCGCATCCCGGTAACCGAGAGTCAGACGCGAGGACATCCGTGCCTTCGCAGCGAGCACTCCGCACAACGGATGCCCATCCAGTTCCTGAGCCAGGTACAGCAGCCCGCCGCATTCGGCGTGCACCGGCGCCCCGCTGGCCGCGAAGGCCGCGGTCTCCCTGCGCAGCTCGGTGTTCGCGGACAGCGCGGCCGCGTGCTGCTCCGGGAACCCGCCCGGCAGCACCAAACCCGCAGCGCGTTCGGGCAGTCGTTCGTCGTTGAGCGGGTCCACTACGGCGACCTCCGCACCAGCGGCTTCGAGCAGCTCGACGTGCTCGGCGTAGGCGAAGGTGAACGCCTGTCCCCCGGCCACCGCGATCACCGGCGCACCCTGCGGCTCGACCTCGTCCCGCGGGTTCCAAGCCGGTCCGGGAAGTTCCGGCGCCGAGCGTGCGAGAGCGGCGACCGCGTCGAGATCCACCGAGCTGGTAACGATTTCGGTCATCGCGTCCACCGCGCGGACCGCATCGGAGCCGTGCTCGACGGCGGTGACGAGCCCGAGGTGCCGCGACGGCACGGCGAGATCGTCGGCACGCGGGATGGCGCCGAACACCGGCAGTCCCGCAGCGTCCGCGGCATCGCGCAGCACCTGCTCGTGGCGCGGCGAACCTACGCGGTTCAAGATCACCCCGGCCACCCGGACCTCGGGCCGGTAGCTGCGGAAACCGTGCAGCAGCGCGGCAAGGCTGTGGCTCTGCCCCTTGGCGTCGACGACCAGCACGACCGGCGCGTCGAGCAGCTGCGCCACGTGCGCGGTGGAGCCGATCGCCAACCCTTCGCCGGGGCCGATGCGACCGTCGAACAGCCCCATCACGCCTTCCACCACGGACAACTCCGCCGACCCGTGCCGGAACAGCGGCGCAACCCGCTCCTCCCCGACCAGCACCGGATCCAGGTTGCGCCCCGGCCGGCCGGCGGCGATCCGGTGGTAACCGGGGTCGATGTAGTCCGGGCCGACCTTGAACGGCGCGACATCGGTGCCGCGACGCCGCAGCGCCCCGAGCAGCCCGGTCGCCACCGTCGTCTTGCCCTGCCCGGAAGCCGGAGCCGCGATCACCACGCGGGCGTGCGAAGCGGAAGTCACCACTCGATGCCCTTCTGGCCCTTCTGACCGGCGTCCATCGGGTGCTTGACCTTGGTCGTCTCCATCACCAGGTCAGCGGCGTCGATCAGCGCCTGCGGGGCGTAGCGACCAGTGATCACGACGTGCTGGTGGCCCGGGCGGTCGCGCAGCGTCGCCACGACCTCGTCGACGTCGACCCAACCCCAGTGCAGCGGATAGGTGAACTCGTCCAGCACGTACATCCCGTGCTGCTCCTCGCCGATCCGCCGCGCGATCTCGCGCCAGCCCTCCAGCGCGGCAGCGGCGTGGTCCTCCTCGCTGCCCTGCTTGCGCGCCCAGGACCAGCCCTCACCCATCTTGTGCCACTCGACGGGCCCGCCCTCGCCGGTCTCCTCGTGCAGTCGTCCCAACGCCCGGAACGCGGATTCCTCGCCAACCCGCCACTTCGCGGACTTGACGAACTGGAACACACCGATCGACCAACCCTGGTTCCACCCGCGCAGCGCGAGTCCGAAAGCGGCGGTGGACTTGCCCTTCATCTCACCGGTGTGGACCACGACCAGCGGCCTGTTGCGGCGCTGTCGAGTGGTCAAACCATCGTTGGGCACGCTAGAAGGCTGTCCCTGAGGCATATCCGAACCCTATCCGCCACCCCCGCGCGAGATCAGCTCCGGTGAAGGGGGCGAGCTAGTGGTCAACCTCACTGATCTTGGGACCGAGCGGTCGACGAACATGGACGGGCGTCCCAGACCGCAGGAGCCGCTGGTGCACTCGTCCCTGCAGACCTGGGCGACCTCGGTGGTCCGCGAAGCCCGAGGCCTGGCGATGTCCCTGTTCGCCTCCGCACTGTTCCTCGGCAGCGCAGCAGCATCAGCGGCAGCCGGCTACGCCGTCGACCAAGGCGAGTACGCCGTCCTCTTCGCTATCGCCGCAGCAACCGCGATCCCCCTGCTGATCACAGCCTCCGCCTGCCGCTATCGCTACCAGTCCCACACGGGGTCGTGAGTCTCGGCGCGGTGCGGCGATGGGCCGCCGAGCGCGAGCCCGAGGACCTGTTCTTCGTTTCCGACCTGCACGCCATGACCACGCCGCATCGCCCGCA